>NZ_JBSSAH010000036.1:17500-31489 GCF_054058415.1 Thermostichus sp. MS-CIW-38
GCCGCGTGCCCCGGGCGCTTTCCGAAGTTGCTGCCCAACTGGCAGAGCTGACCAGCACTACCCCTGAGAGCTGCACCGAGTCCCTACGCCAGTTTCTGGCCCACGCCAGCAGCCTGCGGGAGGGCTCTAGCCGCGGCCCGGCCTTGAAGTTGCACCAGTTTATCTCCCAGGGCCGCACCCTCTATGCCACCCTGGAAAGTCGGGACAAGCGGCAGTTTTCCCTGGAAGGACAAGTGCAAGCAGGGGAAGGAAAGCTGTTTTTCCCCGTCAAGTTCTGCCGCCACTGTGGCCAGGACTACTACCACGTCCTCAGGTCAAAGACTCACTTCCTGCCCTATCCTCTGGGGGAAGAGGTTGAGGAAGGCGAAGACCAGCAGGCCGGCTACCTCAGCTTGGATCCCATTGACAACGAGTGGTCGCTGGAGCAGATCCCGGAAGATTGGTACACCCCTGAAAACCGGCTCAAACCCCACTGGAAAAAGCGCGTCCCCCAAGCAGTTTGGGTGCGCCCGGATGGCTCCTTTTCCGAGTACCCCCAGGCGGAGGCGCAGAAGATGTGGTGGCAGCCCCACCCCTTTTCCCTGTGCCTGGCCTGCGGCGAGTACTACAGTGAGCGGGAGCGGGAGTTCGCCAAGCTGGCTTCCCTCTCCAGCGAAGGCCGCTCCAGCGCCACCACCATCCTTGCCACCTCCCTGCTGCGCCATGCCGAGCAAACCCAGGCCGCTTGCAGCAAGCTGCTGACTTTTACCGACAACCGCCAGGACGCCTCCTTGCAGGCCGGCCACTTCAACGACTTTGTCCACGTGGCCCTTTTGCGGGCCGCGCTCTATGCTGCCCTGCAGGAGAAAAAAGAGCTGGGCTTTGACGAGGTGGCCCAGGAAGTGGTGCGGGCTTCTGGCCTGGAGCTTGCCGACATTGCCCAAAACCCGGCTTTGGATCCCGACTCGCCCAGTGCCGAGGAAGTGTGGCAGACCTTTAGCGAGCTAACCGAATACCGGCTCTATGAAGATCTGCGGCGCGGCTGGCGGGTTACCCACCCCAACTTGGAACAGGTGGGCCTGCTGAAAATCGAGTACCGCGGCCTCGGGGAGCTCTGCCAAAATTCAGCCCTGGCTTCCCTTCACCCCTGGTTTGCCCAAGCCAGCCCTGAGGAGCAAGAGCAACTGCTGCGGGCTCTGTTGGATCGGTTTCGGCGCAAATTGGCCATCGATGTGCCCGTGCTCAAGGCAGAGCCCCAGAGAAGGCTGCGCCGGCGCGCCCAGCAATATCTCAATGAGTTTTGGGGCCTGGAAGAGCATGAGGAGTTGCGGACGGCTCGCTGCTTTGGCCAGAACCCTTCCCGGGAAAACGGGCAAATGCTCAGCCTGGGCCCCCGCAGCACCATTGGTCGCTTCCTCCGCAGGCGCCTTGATCTGAACCAAGAAGCCTACGACAGGTTTTTGGAGTCCCTGCTGTCTCTCCTGGTCAGACAGGGCCTGCTACGGCGCCACGTGGAAAATGGCCAGGTAGCCTACCAGCTAGACGCCGGCTGTCTGCGCTGGTGTCTGGGGGATGGCCTGCCGCCGCCGGATCCTCTGTATTCCCGCAGCGCCCAGCAGGAGGGCTACACCTCTGTCCGCCGTCCCATCAACCCCTTCTTTCAGGAGCTCTACCGAGCCGGGGCAGCAGGGCTGGGATCCCTGGAGGCTAGGGAGCACACTGCCCAAGTGGTTCGGCCAGGAGAGCGGGAGCAGCGAGAAAGGCGCTTTCGCGGGGAGGATCAAGCTCGACGCCTTCCCTATTTGGTGTGCTCGCCAACCCTGGAGTTGGGGGTCGACATTGCCGATCTGGATCTGGTGCACCTGCGCAACGTTCCCCCAACGCCAGCCAACTACGCCCAGCGCAGCGGTCGGGCAGGCCGCCAGGGGCAGCCGGGACTCATCATCACCTATTGCGGGGCTTTCAATAGCCACGACCAGTACTACTTCCGCCGCCGCCCCGAGATGGTGGCCGGTCGCGTGCGCCCTCCCCGCCTGGATCTAGCCAACGAATCGCTGCTGCGCGCTCACATCCACGCCGTTTGGTTGGCTCAGGTGCGCCTGCCCCTAGGCAATTCCATTGAAACCGTCATCGACGCGGATCGGGAAGAGCTGCCCCTCAGGGAGACAGTGGCCCAGCAAATCCAACTTGAGGAGTCTGCCCGCCAACAAGTGAAGGAGCAGGTGCAGAAGCTGCTGGCCGCCGATCGCCAACTCCTAGATAAAAGCGGCTGGTTTAGCGAGCGCTGGCTTCAGCAGGTCATTGAAGAGGCACCCCAGGCTTTTGACCGAGCTTTCGATCGCTGGCGAGAGCTCTATCGGGCTGCCACGCAGCAGTTGGAAGCCGCTAACCGCCAGCTCCAGACGACTCGCCAAAAGAAAGACCAACAGGAAGCCGAGCGCCGCCAGCAAGAAGCCCTGCGCCAGCGCAACTTGCTGCTGCAGATTGGAACCCAGCGGGAGGAAAGCGACTTCTATCCCTACCGCTATTTGGCTAGCGAAGGCTTCTTGCCCGGCTACAACTTCCCTGCCTTGCCGGTGCGGGCCTGGGTGCCCCGCGGCAGCGAGGGCGAGTTCATCGCCCGGCCTCGCTTTTTGGCTATCCGCGAGTTTGCTCCCCACAACTTCCTCTACCATGAGGGCTGCCAGTGGGAAGCAGTGGCGTTTCAGGCTCCGCCCGGCGGCCTGGAGGAGCGCAAAAGTAGCCACAAGCTCTGTTTTAGCTGTGGGGCCTTTGCCGATCCCCACCTGGATTGCTGCCCCGTCTGCGGCACCCAGTTCGATGGGCAAAACAGCCTCTTTACCCAGCTTCTGGAAATGCCCAATGTGCGCATGCGGCGGCGGGATCGCATTACTGCCGACGAAGAAGAGCGGCGGCGACAGGGATACGAGCTGCAGACTTTCTTTCAGTTTGCTCCCGAAAGTTCAGGCTACCGCGTCCAGGAAGCCGACGTGCTAAGGGGCGAAACTCCCCTGCTGCAGTTGCGCTATGCCCCAGCCGCCACGCTGCTGCGCATCAACTCCGGCTGGCGGGGCAGTGGGGGGCGAGGTTTCCTGGTCAACTTTGACAATGGCGAAGTCCCTTCTCGAGATCAGCTTGGGGGCAATAGGGCTAGCTCGTCTAGCCAGATGTCCTTGCAGCCCATCCGCCTGGCAGTGCGCGCTACCCAAAACCTCTTGCTGGTGCGGCTGGTTCAGCCCAGCCTGGGGAATCTGCAGGCCCTAGAAACGACCCTGCGCTATGCCCTCAAGCGGGGCATCGAGGAGACCTTTGAGCTGGAGGAGACGGAGCTGGCGGCCGAGTCCATTGGCCAGGGATCCCATCGCGCCATCCTCCTCTACGAGACCGCCGAAGGGGGAGCTGGCGTCCTGCGGCGGCTGGTGGAAGAGCCCCATGCCCTTGCCGAGGTGGCCCAAGTGGCTCTGGAGATCTGCCACTTCCAGCTTTCGGAAGAGGGGATCCAAGATCGGCGACCGGAGTGCCGGGCAGCCTGCTACGAGTGCCTGCTTAGCTACGCCAACCAAAGGGAGGCCCTGCAGCTTGACCGCTATCAGATCCGGGATCTTTTGGGCCTGCTGGCCAACAGCCGCACCGAGCTGCGCTCCCTGGGTCGCTCCCGCCAAGAGCACCTGGAGTGGCTGCGCCAGCTCCTGGACCCTCGCTCTGAACTGGAGCGCCGCTTTCTCGAAACGCTGGCAGCAGGAGGGTATCGGCTGCCTGAGGATGCCCAGAAAGCCATTGCCGATCCCGACTGCGTCGTTGACTTCTTCTACAGCCCCAACATCTGCATCTTCTGCGATGGCCCAGTCCACGACCAGCCTGCCCAAGCGGAACGGGATCGCCAACTGCGCTCGCAGCTGCAGGGACGGGGCTACCGCGTGCTTGTTCTGCGCTACAACCAAGATTTGCAAGAGCAGCTGGCTCGCTACCCAGAAGTATTTGGCAAGGGCAGCTAGTCCTGCTGGTGGGAAAACAGATAAGCTCCCACAAAAGCCAGGATTACCGCCAAGCCGCCCAAAACTCCCACCGTGTACCAGGGAAACTCCGCAAGCGGCTGGTAGGCGGCTGCCCGCATGCCAATGCTGGCGTAGGAAAGGGGCAGGCAATAGACCAGCACCTGCAGGTAGGTCGGCAACTGGGCGGGATCGAAAAAGGTGGCCCCTAGGAAAGACATGGGCGTAATCAAAAAGTTGGTTAGCACGCCCACACTCTCCAGGCTGGGCACCTTCAAGCCAGCAATTACCCCAATGCCGGCAAAGACGGTGCAATCCAAAAGTAGAACCAACAGCGACAAGGGGTGAAGCAGGCCCCAGGCCCCCGTACCCAGCACCCCCACCGCCAACACCCCCAAGGCCGTCAGCAGGCCGCGGGCAATGCCCGCCAGCACCTTGCCCAGATGCAAAGACAAGGGGTGCACCGGCAACAGCAGCAGCTCTTCAAAGCTCTTGGTAAATAGCCGCGATCCACAGATGGAGAAGGTGGTGCCGGCAAAGCTGATGGTCATGGCGGAAAGGGCCACCATCCCCGGCAAAATAAAGCGCAGGTAGGAGCCTGCCGCCGTGGATCCCACCACATCGGCCAGAGCCTCTGAACGCAGGGATCCCCCCAAGCCCACCCCAAAGGCGACAATGTAGATGAGGGGGGCCACCAGACCTGAGGCCACCACCTGCCAAACTCGCCCCCGCAGATCCAGCCAGTCGCGCCAGAAGATGGTTAAACTGTCTTCCCAGATTCGCTGATAGGGTAGGGTCAGGGCACGGCTTACCATAGGTTTTCTTCGCTGTATTAGAGGCCTTCTTGTTTTCTGCTGCCGCGGCCGTGGGGAACTGCTTGCTGCTCCCTACTAGTAACCGTAGTAGTTGGAGCGCCGCGACCGCCACCAGGCCACCGGCAGCGCCAATGCCTTGCTGAGAGTGGACACGTAAGCGCGGGTGCGAAAAACCTGGTAGTGGTTGCGCTCGATGGCGTTGAGAATCTGCCGGTAGAGCATCAAGGAAGCGGCTACCGGCCAGCGGGAGTCCGGCTGCAGGGTAGGGATCCCCCGTTCCGCTTGGGCATAGAGCTCTCTAGCCCGCCGGATCTCATAGTCCATCAAAGCCATCCAGCGCTCGTCAATAACATAGTTAAACAGGTCCCGCTCGGAGTAGTTGAAGCGGCGCAGATCTTCCAGGGGGATGTAGATCCGCCCGCGGCGGGCGTCCTCTCCCACATCCCGCAAGATGTTGGTGAGCTGCATGGCGATCCCCAGCGCCACCGCCTCCTCGCGGCCATCCCGGCCCGGCACAAACCCCATGATCTCCGAGCACATCAGCCCCACCACCCCGGCCACGCGGTAGCAGTAGACCCGCAGATCTTCCCAGGTGGCGTAGCGCCGCGTATCCAAGTCCATGCTCTGCCCCCGCAGCATCTCGCGAAACGGCTCGATGGAAAGGCGGTAGGTGCGGATGGTGTGGATCAAAGCAAGGTCCGTGGGGACTTGCGGCTCGCCTCCCTGGAAGAGCGACTCCAGATGGGATCCCCACTGCTCCAGCTTGCTGCGGGTGACCTCCACCTCTGCCTGGCTGGCTTCCAGTCCATCCAGCAACTCATCGGTTTGCCGCAGCCAAGCGTAGATGGCCCAGATGGCCCGCCGTTTGGACTGGGGCAAGAGCAGGGATCCCAGGTAGAAAGTCTTAGCGTGCTTGGCCGTAATCTGGCGACAGAGGGCAAAAGATTGCTCAAGTGGACTCATCTGGCTATCTCCAGGAGCACAGGGCCAGGATAGAGAAGGAAGAGGAACGGCGAGGGCACATATCAACACTACGGGAAAGCGGACGCCGCGGATAGCCTAGAAGAGGTTGTGGGGAAAAGAAAGATTCAAAAGGCATAGGAGGCGGACGGCGGAGAGCTAGACCCCCGCAGCTGCCAGAGTTGAGGCCGAGACAGAAGCGCGTTGAAATGGGATCCCCTTGTTGATGGCCTCCGCCGCCCACTTGCCGGAGAGGATGGCCCCCTCCATGCTGCCCAGGAAGGGCTGTAGGGTGTAGCTGCCCGCCAAGAAGAAGTTGGGAATAGGGGTAACTTGAGTGGGGCGATACTGCTGTCTGCCAGGGGTAGCCTTGTAGACCGAGCGCGGCGTTTTCACCACCACCCACTTGCGCACGCGGGCGGGGTTGGGGCCGGTGAGGTGCTGGGGGAAGAGTTTTTTCAGCTCCTCCAGCGTGGCGGCAAAGATCTCCTCATCGCCGCGATCAATCCACTCGGCAGCCGGAGCCAGCACCAGCTCCAACATGGACCGCTCCGGATCGGCATAGGCCCGGCAGGTGTTGCTCATGTCGGCATACACGCTCAATAGCGGCGAGCGGGAAAACAAGGAGTGATCGATGTGAGTAATCTTGCGGTCAAACCAGATCTGCAGGCTAATTACTGGCACCCCCTCCAGTTCACGCAGCTTTTGGAAAAAGGGGATCCCTTGCCATTGGGGCGGCAGCAGCTCCTTGAGCGCGTCCACCGAAAGGGCCGAGACATAGGCATCGGCAGTCACCTCCACCGGCCCAGAGGGGGTGGCTAAGCAAAACCCGGCCACGCTGTTATCGAGGTTGAGACGAATGTCCTGCAACGCCGCCTTCAAATGCACTTCCCCCCCACGGGCGACAATGTAGTCCACCATCGGCTGGCAGAGCCGCTCTGGGGGAGCGCCGTCTAGGTAGGCAATCCTAGAGCCATCTTTTTGCTGCAAAAAGCGGTTCAAGGCCGTCAGGGGCACCATGGCCGAGATCTCCTCCGGGTTGATGAAGGCCAGGGCCTTGGAGACGGCAATGAAAATATCGGTGTTGACCCGCTCGTCAATACCCTGCCGCCGCAGCCATTCCAAGAGGCTATAGCGATCCATCTGCTCCACATAGCGCTGGCCGCGAATCATGGCCGGCACCAGCCCCAGGGCAAACTTCACCTTTTCCCCCCAGGTGAGCATGTCGTTGTTGCGCAAGATGCCGACAATGGCGTTGAAAGGAGCGGGAATATCCGGCAGGTCAAAGCGGGAATAGGTGCCCGGCTTGTCCGGCTGGTTGAAAATCAAGCTGTGTTCCTTCCACTGCAGGCGATCGGAGATGCCCAGCTCCCGGAACAGCTGCAACGTGTTGGGGTAGGCGCCAAAAAAGTTGTGCAGCCCCGTCTCGATCCAGTCGCCGTCGGCATCTTTCCAGGCAGCCACCAGGCCACCCAAAACATCCCGCCGCTCAAAGAGGAGCGGTTGATGCCCGGCATCGCAGAGATACTTGGCACAGGCCAGCCCGGCCAGCCCGCCACCAGCAATGGCAACACGCATGAGGGTAACGACAAAGCAACATTTTTATTCTATTTGCAAACCGTTACAATTGCCGGGGCCAAGGGGCAGACGGAAGGCCGACCCAGCAAAAGCAGCGGAACAAGGGGATCCCGAAGCCCATCTGTCTCACTGCCGGGATCCCAATCGCTGGTAGGATACATACGGAAGAAAAAGTAAAGATTTTCCGCAGTCCGGGGGGAAAGACAACGATGGCCAAACAAACACTGGGATCCCTGCTGTCATCCGGCTTTGATTTAAACGGCAAGCGCGTGCTGGTGCGCGCCGATTTCAATGTCCCCTTGGACGCCCAGGGCAACATCACCGACGACACCCGCATTCGGGCTGCTCTGCCCACCGTCCAGGCCCTCATCCAAGCGGGCGCCAAAGTGATCCTCGCCAGCCACCTGGGCCGCCCCGTCAAAAAAGACAAAGAGACAGGCGCGGTTAAGGTCGCCCGCGAGGGCAATAGCCTGGCCCCCGTGGCCACCCGTCTTTCTCAATTGCTGGGCCAGCCGGTTGCCTTTGCCCCCGACTGCATCGGCCCTGAGGCCGAGGCGGTAGTGAACCGCCTGGAAAACGGCCAGGTGGCCCTGCTGGAAAACGTCCGCTTCTACCCAGAAGAGGAGGACAACGACCCGGAATTTGCCCGCAAGCTGGCCTCACTGGCCGACCTGTTTGTCAACGACGCCTTTGGCAGTGCCCACCGCGCCCACGCCTCTACTGCCGGCGTTACCGCCTATCTCCAGCCTGCTGTGGCCGGCTACCTGGTGGAAAGGGAGCTGCAATTCCTCTCCGGCGCCATCGAGAATCCGCGGCGCCCCTTGGCGGCCATCATCGGCGGCTCCAAAGTCTCCACTAAGATCGGCGTCATTGAGCGGCTCCTGGAAAAAGTGGACAAGCTCCTGCTGGGCGGCGGCATGATCTTTACCTTTTACCAAGCCCAAGGGATCCAAACCGGCAAGTCTTTGGTGGAAACCGACAAGCTGGATCTGGCCCGCTCCCTGATGGAAAAAGCCAAAGAGCGGGGGGTGGAGCTGCTGCTGCCGGTGGATGTGGTGGTAGCCGATAGGTTTGACAAAGATGCCCAGGCCCAGACCGTTTCCATCCACGCCATCCCCGAGGATTGGATGGGCTTGGACATCGGCCCGGAATCGATCAAAGCCTTCCAGGCTGCCCTGCAGGGGTGCCAAACCGTGGTCTGGAACGGGCCGATGGGCGTCTTTGAGTTTGACCGCTTTGCCGTGGGCACAGAAGCCATCGCCCGCACCCTGGCCGATCTCACTCAAGCGGGAGCCACCACCATCATCGGCGGCGGCGACTCGGTGGCAGCTGTCGAGAAAGTTGGCCTCGCTGACAAGATGACCCATATCTCCACCGGCGGCGGGGCCAGCCTGGAGCTATTGGAAGGGAAGGTGCTGCCCGGCATTGCCGCTCTCACAGAAGCGTAGGTTCCTCCTTCGGGTCGCAGCCCCTCCAATCCAAAAACCAAGCCAAAAAGTAGGGGCTGGATTCAGCCCCTCCTAACTTTAGTCGGTGTAGATCGCTGCAGCGATGGCGAGACAGGATCCGGCTTAGTGCATCACCACTTTAACGTTGGCGTTGTTCAAGCCAGGACGCTTCACCTCGGCCAAGGTCTTGTTGACGGCGTACTTCTGGTTGATGGAGTTGATCAACTCGGTCTGGTTGTGCTTCTTGGCCACGCCCCACAGATCGGCGATCAGGTCGTAGGAACCGTCGGGATTCTTCGACCAGCCCAGATCGTAGTCGCCTTCCAACTGAGCCACGATGTCAGCGCGAACACGCTGGCCGTTGTAGCCACGCACGTCGGCGTTCAGCTTAACGGTGTAGCCGAGATCGCGCAGAGAGTTGATCAGGATTTGGCTATCGGTGATCTTGGTACGCAAGGTGCTAAAATGAGACATGGTGTTTCTCTCCTGTGTGTAGGGGTTGGAACATCAACACAAACAATGGGCACTGTTCTTTGGGGAAGGTTTGGGCCCTGCCGTCCCTGCTTCTGTCAAGGTAGCTTTGGATCCTCACCTCCTCCTAGAACTCCAGCCGCTGGTACTCGGCTACAGAGGCCGCTGCAGGCCGAGCCCGCTGCTGGGCCCATTCCCTCAACGCTACCACTTGCTCCGTCATGGTGCGAGATAGCGGTTGAGTTGCTTTCGTTGCTGCCAGAATGTCCAGCTGGGTAAACTCACGGTTCTGGGCAAACGCTTCGTACATGGCAGCAATCAAAACTTGTTCGATCTCTGCGCCGGAGAAGCCCTCACAGGCGGCAGCTAGCTGGCGCAGGTTAAAGCGGCTGATATCGCGCCGCCGCTTCTGCAGGTGGATCCGAAAGATCTCGATGCGCTCGTTGATGTTGGGCAAGTCCACGAAGAAGATTTCGTCAAAACGGCCCTTGCGCAAGAATTCGCCCGGCAGACGGTCCACACGGTTGGCGGTGGCCATGACAAAGACCGGCGAGCGCTTCTCCTGCATCCAGGTTAGGAAAGAGCCAAAGATGCGGCTGGAGGTGCCCCCGTCAGAATCGCTGGAGCCTGCTGATCCAGCAAAGGCTTTGTCCAGCTCGTCGATGAAAAGGATGGCAGGGGCGAGAGATTCAGCAGTTCGCAGGGCACTGCGCAGATTCGCTTCCGATTTGCCCACCATGGAGCCATCATAAACGCGGCCCATGTCCAGACGCAGCAGGGGCAGGCCCCAGAGACGGGCAGTGGTCTTGGCGATCAGCGACTTACCGCAGCCAGGCACGCCCAGGATCAGCATACCCTTGGGTTGAGGCAGTCCATAGGCGCGGGCCCGCTCAGTGAAGGCCTCAGAACGTTGCAGCAGCCAGCGCTTCAGCTCTTCCAGACCGCCCACGGCGTCGATGGTCTCATCCTCTTCGATAAACTCGAGAATGCCGTTGCGCCGGATCAGTTGCTTCTTCTCAGAGAGGATGATGTCTACTTCTGCCTCGGTGAGGCGACCATGCATCACCACAGCCTTGCGGTAGACTTTTTCTGCCTCGTCCTGCGTTAGGCCCAGGGCCGCCTTGAGCAACTTTTCGCGGGTATCAGGAGCCAAAGGCAGGGAGCGCGGGATCTGCTCCAGCTGGCGGTTGAGGGCGCGCTCCAATGTGGCCATGTCCGGCAGGGGGAAGTCCACTACGCAAATGTCTTTCTCCAGCTCGACCGGGATCACCTGCACCGGCGACATGAGCAGGATGGTTTTGTGGGATCCCTTCAGGCTGGCAATAGCATCCCGCAGCCAGCGCTTCACCTCGGTGTTGTCCAAGAAGTCATGTAGGTCTTTGAAGACGCAGATGGCGGGATCCTTTTGCTCCATTACCCACTGGATGGCGGGCTGGGGGGATTGGGTGTTGTGCTGGGTGAGGCTGCGGGGGTTGCCGTATTCGACGATGCCGTGGGTAACTGTCCAAATGAATAGGCGACGCTGAGGCTTAAGGGTGCGGGCAATTGCTGCCAGAGCCGCTTCTGCCCGTTCCTCCTCTGGAGTCAGCAGGTACAGCAGTGGGTATTGAGCTTGAATGAGGATGCTTAGCTCTTGCATGGGAAACACCAACTGCAGAGGGGAAATTTCAGGAGCCGCCAGAACGGTTGAAAAATGGGGTTCGAGTTGCCTAGGTATTGGATTGCACTTGGGAGTACGCCCTTGTTGGATGGATTTTGAGAGGATTTTAGAAGCCTTCTGTGTTGCTGTCTGCTCCTATCAGCTCAAGTTCCTGAAGGGGGCCCGCTTGGGAGCGTTCTAGCAGGGTACCAGAGCATCCTGCCGTTGCTCTTCCGAGCCAGCAGCCGATCCCCAGTATTCTGGCTCCACCTCTTCAAGGATGGCTTCGGCAGCCGATGTCTGGTGCAGGGAAACCACCTCTCCATCGCGGATAACAAATGGGTGACTACACTTGGGACATTGATGGACACGATAGGCGCTACCTTGTACCCCTTCAATGACCTCTGGGTGAAGCAGATAGAAGGTAATGGCCTTCTCTGCCACTGCCGACATCGGCTCCCGCTCCACGGCAGCCCGAATCTTCAGATTCCGGTGCAGCTCAGGTGAGAGATACAGGGTCACCTTCTGCTTGGACTCTGTGCCTTCCACTACCTCTGGCCGATGATTCATGGCTAACCGCTTTCTTTGAATTGCTTGCCAAACTTGGGGCCTATCATAGCCAGTCTGCCGGCTTGACGGCAAGTTTTTAACAATCTGTAACAAACAATTTTCTTGATGGCCCTCTGTGGATACCTGCGGCTGGGGGAGTAGGCTAGGTGGAAGACAAGGAGCGGAATGTCCAATCCCTATGGAACGCTTGATCAACACCCTCAGCAAAAATTTCTCTAGCTGGGGCCGCCGTGCCCTGGTGCAGGCCAGCGATGGTTTGGCCAGCTTGAGAGACACTGCCGTGGATAACGGCAATCTGTTACTCTGCAAGGCTCGCATCGCGTTCGCGGATGCCAGCTTCACCACCCTAAAGGCAATTCGGTCTCGCTTTGGCGCCAGTCGCTGACGGTTGGGCAGAAGCACCCTGCTAGCCGCCCAGATCTTGCAGCCGATAGAGGCTGGCATAGAGCCCGCTGAGGGCCATGAGCTCGGCATGGGATCCCTGCTCTTTGAGTTCCCCCCGCTGCAGAACCAAGATGCGATCCACATCGCGGATGGTGGAAAGGCGGTGGGCGATGATCAGGGCGGTGCGATCCCGCAGCAGGGTGTCTAGAGCGGATTGCAGGAGGGCTTCGGTGCCCACATCCAGGCTGGCGGTGGCTTCGTCCAAAACCAAGATTTTGGGATCCCGCCACATGGCCCGCACAAAGCTGATAAGCTGTTTCTGGCCGCTGGAGAGGTTGCTGCCCCGCTCTCGCACAGGGGTGGCGTAGCCTTGGGGCAAATTGCGGAGGAAGTCATGCAGGTTGAGTTGGCGGGCGACCTGCTCCACTGCCGCTAGATCTGCCTTCTCTCCTAGGGTGATGTTTTGCTGGATATCCCCGGAAAACAAAAATCCATCCTGCAGGATTACCCCTAGGTGGCGGTGCAGCTCAGCCTGGGGGAGATCCCGAATATCAACGCCGTCAATGCGAATGGAGCCGTGGGTTACGTCATAGAGGCGGCAGAGCAAGCGGATGATGGAGCTTTTCCCGGCTCCCGTGGGCCCCACCAGGGCCACTTTTTCTCCGGGGCGGATGGTGAAGGTGAGGTCTTTCAGCACCCACTCCCCGGGGTTGTAGGCAAACCAAACGTGCTCAAACTGCACCTCTCCCTTAGCATCGGGGGGTAGGTGGCGGGGCTGAGCGGGATCCCGGATGGCGACCGGCAGGCTGAGGATGGCGTCGATGCGCTCGACGGCGGTGAACCCCGCCTGCAGGGCGGTGAACTTTTCCGCCAACTGCCGCAGCGGGTTGAAAAACCGTTGCGAAAAGAGAATAAAGGCGTAGAGGCTGCCAAAGGTGAGGGGTTCCCCGGGCAGGGGCAGGGATCCCGTCCATCCCCCTCCAAGTGAGCCCCTACCGGTTGACATCACCTGCTGCCCGCCCACCCAGAGCAGGGCCGCCACGGCCAGCCAAGACACCCACTCCAAAACGGCAGAAAGGGCAGAATCATAAAGGATGGTTTGATCCACTTCCCGGATGTAGCGGCGGTTCATGGTTTGAAAAATCTCGCTATTGAGCCGCTCCCGCCGAAACAGTTGCACCACGGTAATGCCCAAGATGTTCTCCTGGATCCAGGAGTTCAGCTTG
Source organism: Thermostichus sp. MS-CIW-38 (assembly GCF_054058415.1). Taxonomy (NCBI): domain Bacteria; kingdom Bacillati; phylum Cyanobacteriota; class Cyanophyceae; order Thermostichales; family Thermostichaceae; genus Thermostichus; species Thermostichus sp. MS-CIW-38. The sequence continues at coordinate 30,563 of NZ_JBSSAH010000036.1, forward strand.
GAGAGTTCTTCGCGCACGCGAAAGTTGGCATCCCGAAAGCGGCGCTGCAACTCGAGGACAACAGCGCTGATGGGCAGGACGATGAGGATTAGCAGCAAGCCCAGATCCCAGCGTTGGCTGAGCATGACCACCGCGATCACCCCCAGAGTAAACAGGTCGCTGACAATGCCGACGGCACCGGTGGAAAAGACATCTCCCAGGGCTTCCACATCGTTGGTGATGCGGGTGATCAACTTGCCCACCGGGGTGCGGTCGAAAAACTGAGCCGGCAAGGCCAGAATGTGGGCGAAGAGATCGTCGCGGATGTCGCGGGTCATCAACTGCCCCAGCTTTTGGCTGACATACCCTTCCAGGGCTTGGAAGAGCCAGCGAACCAGCACCGTCAGGATCAACAGCCCCACATAGAGCCAAAGGTCGGAGAGGATCCCGGCCTCACCTCGTTCCAGCGCTCGGGCAATGGGGCCATCCAGAGCCCGCTGTAGGATCAGAGGCTGCACCGCATCCGCCAAGGCCAAAGGGGGCAGAAAGGCCAAGGCCGCCAACACCAGCCTGAGGTGCCGACGGGCATAGGGCCAGAGCAGCCGCAGCAGCCGCCAATCGCTTTCTCGCCGCGGGCGGGGATCCCTACTTAAATCGGTATCGGGGGGAGAGGCGGCAAGGCTCACAGGCTTACACCCGAGAACAACAAAGACAACTCATAGAGAGCACTGATCTACTCTAAGCGCTCTCCCTGAGGGAGAGGGAGTTTGGGATCCGCAAGGGTTTCCTCACCATTGGGAATGGCTATAGCTGCACCCCTAATGGCTCTGGGACGGACGGAAAACTGGCCGCTTCAGCTAGAAATCGCAGGAGCCCCGCACTGTACCCGTAGGGTCAGTGCCGGGAGGAATGCGCTTTGATGAAGTACAATGGACTTATGAGCCAAGT
>NZ_JBSSAH010000037.1:0-30624 GCF_054058415.1 Thermostichus sp. MS-CIW-38
GTCGGAAGCAGGAACCCGCCGAGACGACTGCGCAAGGAGCCATCCATGCGCAGCGTGGTAGGAATCTCCGGCCTAAAGGCCGGGGAGGATGTCAAGGTATTCTGTAGAGTACGCCAAGGCTGGCTCTTGCTACGGCCCCTAGATGTTGCCTTGTGTAACAGCAAGGGCATAATCTTTTGTCCTGCCTAGAGGTCTGCTGTACAACGAAGAGCGAGATACAGCTTTTCTCGACGTTGTGGGAGGTCTGTGGAGTTATCTGTGGAGTTAATAGAATCCCGGCCCCCTACACGTCTGTACTGGCTTCGGGAGGCGTCGTCGGAAAAAGCTGTGAACCCCATTGCTAGCAACAGCCGGTTAGTTCCACTTTTGGGAATCGTCATGGAAAGTCGTGGTTACAAAAAGTCCTCACAGAAGAGCTTTGAGTTGATGCGGCATTTCGCAGAAACCTACGCCAAACGCTCCGAGACCTTTTTCTGCTCGGATCCATCAATTACGACGGCGGTGATCGAAGGCTTGGCTCTGCACAAAGAGCAATTGGGCGCCCCGCTGTGTCCCTGTCGTTTTTATGAAGACAAAGAGGCAGAAGCAAAAGCAGGCTATTGGAATTGCCCCTGTGTACCCATGCGGGAGCGAAAGGAATGTCACTGTATGCTGTTCTTAACGCCGGATAACCCCTTTGCCGGCAAGAGCCAAACCCTAGAGGAGGTGCCCCTGGAATACCAAACTACCAAATGACAGCGCCCGGCAGGGACAAAGGCAGGCTTTGGAAGGGTGACAGGGCTCGGTATAATCGAAAAACCGTTGGGCAATGGTTATTTGCACGAGGAGGAAACGCTTTTATGACTCCCTCACTTGCTAACTTCCTCTGGAGCTTGGTGGCTGGTGCAGTTGTGCTGGGGGCTCTCTTTGGCGCCATCATCTTTGTCAGCCAAAGGGATAAAGTGCGTCGTCGCTGAGATCCCCGCTCGTTGGCACTTGCCCGCCAATGCTTCCCTTTTCCCTGTACTGCTATCGCTGGGTGGGGAGAGACTGGGGTGGCAAGATGTGGCTGCGGTACGCAATCGCTGGAGGGCTTCGCCCCTGTTGTCGGGGATCCAGCTGGGTTGGGTGACCAACAGATTGAGATCTAAGGTGCTTGAAGCCGTTGTTGCAAACGATCACACCTTATGAAAGGCCTCCGGCCCGCTGCCGCGATCGAAGACTATCCAGCGATACCCCAGGGATCCCTTGCCAGCGTTGACCCACCCCTTGTATTACTGGCGGCAAAAAAACCGCTACTACCACGAGGATCTGGAGCGGCTGCATCGCTTTTTTGTCCCTGCCGGTTTGCGCATCTTGGAGATTGGTTCCGGCACGGGATCCCTGCTCAATGCCTTGCAGCCCAGCTTCGGGGTGGGGATCGACCGGGATGCGGACATTGTTGCCCAAGCTCAGGCAGAGTTTCCCCATCTCCATTTCCGGGTGCAAGATGCCCACACGCTGGACAAAGGGGATCCCGTCTTGGCGGAGCCTTTTGATGTGATCTTGCTCGTCAATACCCTGGGCTACCTGGCCGACATCCAGCAGGTTCTCCAGCAGTTGCGCCGCTTCTGTACCCCACGCACCCGCCTGATCCTCTCCCACCACAACCCGCTCTGGGAGCCGATTCTGGGCTTGGCAACCGCTCTGAAGCAACGGATGCCTCTGCCGGCAGCCAACTGGTTATCGGCAGCCGATGTGGCCAACCTGCTGCACTTGGCAGGATACGAGGTCATTCAGCAGGGCAAGCGGCTGTTGTTGCCGCGGCGGATCCCGTTCCTTTCGACTGTGATCAACCGGGTGATTGCCCCATTGCCCGGGATCAACGCCCTCTGCCTGACAGAGTACACGATCGCTCGCCTGCAGCCCGACCCTGCCTGGGATCCCCCCCCTGAGCAGCAGCCTTCCTGCACCGTGGTGATTCCGGCTCGGAACGAAGCGGGCAACATCCGCCGCTGCGTGGAACATTTGCCCGAGATGGGATCCCGCACCGAGATCATTTTTGTGGAGGGGCATTCCAGCGACGGGACTTGGGCCGAGATCCAGCGGGTACAGGCGGAATACCAAGGGATCCGCAATATCCGGGCTCTGCGGCAGGAGGGCAAGGGCAAGGGGGATGCGGTGCGCAAGGGGCTGGCTGCCGCTACAGGGGATGTGTTGATCATCCTCGATGCCGATTTGACCGTACAGGCAGAGGACATGCCCAAGTTTTTCCGGGCTGTGGCTTCCGGGCGATGTGATTTTGCCAATGGTTGTCGCCTTATCTATCCCCTGAAACCAGAGGCAATGCCTCGGCTAAACCAATGGGCCAATCGTTTTTTTGCCGCTCTCCTCTCCTACATTCTCGGCATCCGCATCAAAGATTCCCTCTGTGGCACCAAGGCCCTGTGGCGGGAGGATTACCAGCAGATTGCCAAGCTGTGCCAAGAGTGGGGGGATTTCGACCCGTTTGGAGATTTTGACCTGTTGCTGGGATCCGCCAAGCGCACCCTGAAGATCCTGGATATCCCCGTGCGCTATTTCCCCAGAACCTATGGTCGCTCCAACATTCACCATGTGCGAGAGGGGCTGCGGCTGCTGCAGATCTGTGGCTTTGCCCTCAAGCGCTTTAAGGGGTGCTGAATGTTGCTCTAGACCAAAGGCGCCGGTCTGTACTTCTGTCGAGGCAGGGCCAGTCTCTGCAAGTACTTCTCCACCGTTGGGATTCCCGCCTAGGCACCCAGGACTCGTTACAATAATTAGTCAATCGGATCACTGTAATGTGTGGATCGGCCCCCATGGGGAGTGCCACGGGAACGAGCAATGGGAGAATCCGTATTGAGCAGGCTGGGCCAATGGATCTCGAACACCCCCCTGCGCTCCCTCGACCAAGCTTATGAGGCTGCCCTGCGCATTAAAGCCATTGAGGATCAATACTTCCAGGGAGGGTCCATTGGCAGCAATGGGCAACACGGCCAGAATGTCAGCCGCTACTTTCAGATTCAACTGCGCCGGCAACTGCGCCAGATCGATCTGCGTTTGGCAGAGTTCAGAGCCAGCAGCGCCTTTTCTCGCCTGCCGGATCCCGAGCAAAATGGCAGCGGCCCTACTTCTGCCCAAGATAAAGCTCAACAACTCCATGCCGCTGAGGCCAATGTTTCTGAAAGCAGCAGCGAAAACTCCGAGAATGGTTGCCAAAGACGAGATCTTTCCATTTTGGAGAAACTGCAGTTTATCGATCAGGTGACTTCTCGATACAAACGCCCGACCAGAAAATCCCAGCCCATCTCTGCTTCAATTTCCACTTCACCTGAGCCTCTCGAACGGCCAGAACAACCTACCTCAACCCAACCCAGTTCTCCTGATGTCTCTGTCAAGGCAGGCTCCGGCAATGGCGCTGCCCCGGTCGCTTCCAAAGCTGCGATTCTGCCCCGTTCTATTCTGCGCACAGCCAGCCAAATCCGCCGTGAGCTGAGTTCCCAGGCCGAAGAGGAACTGATCCAGGAGTATCGCGAGGCTCGCACTCGCACACTGGTATCGATTCGTTTTCTGTTGTTGTTGGCCATTTTGCCTCTGCTCACCCAGATCCTCTCGAAAAACTTTCTGTTTGGGCCATTGGTAGATCACTTGCAACAACGGGAGCCTGCCATTGTGGCTCTGAGCCACGAATTTCAAGAAAAAGCCCTGACAGAGTTCGAGTTTTTCAAGGAAAGAATAGAATTTGAGCGAGCTTTGCACCATCAATCTCCAGAGTGGGATCTGGAATCAGCAGATCAACTGTCCATGAAGGCAGAGGAACTGCTGAAAAAATATAGCCGTAGGAACTCGGAAGGCTTGAAGAATATCCTTGCTGATTTGCTTTCGCTGCTGGTGTTTGGCTGGCTTATCTTTGTTGGGCGTGAGGAAATCGAAGTCCTCAAGTCTTTTTTGGATCGTCTGATCTACGGTCTCAGCGATAGTGCCAAGGCTTTCATTATTATTCTCTTTACCGATGTGTTTGTCGGTTATCACTCTCCCCACGGTTGGGAGGTGCTGCTGGGTAATTTGGCTGCCCATTTGGGGGTACCGGAGAACCGCGATTTTATCTACGGCTTTATTGCTACTTTTCCGGTTTTCCTAGATACGCTTTTTAAGTATTGGATCTTCCGCTATTTAAACCGTGTATCGCCGTCTTCGGTGGCCACCTATCGGGCTATGAACGATTAAGGGTTCGCAGTTGCATTTCAAACTGGGTTGAGACGCTTCCCAAGCGCTCCTTGCCGCTGCCGTAACCATCCACAACCTCTCTCAGAGGAAGAAAGAAGTTGGGGATCGACCTGACGAATCGTTTGATTGCCATTTGAAGCAACCGTAATTCGAGTTTCCTGAGTTAGCTGGGCGGGCGCAAGGATTGTCGATGGCAGAACCCGCAGACAAACCAACGCTCCAATTCGGCGGCAGGGGTGGGACAGCGGCAGGCGGGGCAAGGGAACAGGTTCTCCTGGGTTTGTTGTTGCTTCACCACTCTGGCCCAGCGCTCGAAAGCCACTTTCGGGTCGGAGGTGGGCTGTTTTGGATTGGGGCTGCGACAGGATCCAGGGCGTTGTCCATCTTGGTCTGCTAGGCGGGGAGCGCCATAAAACTTGCTGGTCAGCTCCGCATCAGGGTGGGGGGTGGCTTGGCTGGATCCCTCGTGCCAGGCACCAGGGCTGAAGCGGATATCGCTGAGGGGAGGTTGGATGCGGCTGTTGAGTTTCTTGAGAATGAGCTGACGTTGCAAGGTTAAATTTTGCGCCCAGGCCGGGGTAGAGGTGGCCACTTGCAGCACCTGTCGGCGCACGCTGAGGGGATAGGTTTGGGCGGCTACGGCCTCTCCGACGAGTTCGGGCCAGAGCTGCCGCAGGGTTTGCATTTGCTTCAGTTCAGCCCAACGGGGATGGCTGCCAAAGCTTCCCAGTACCTCATCTAACCGCTGCAACATGGTGTCGATAGGGTGTCAATGGCAGGCAATAGCTTAGGAAACACCATTTTGGTCTTCCGGCGATTGAGCCGCTTCTTTGAGGGCAGAGTGAATGGAGTCGGTATCGGGCAAAGAAGGGGATCCGCCATTTTGACTGAGGGGGGCAAATCCCTCTAGGCTGCGGATATGAATATCTTGTTGCGGGAAGGGGATGCGGATCCCACGTCGCCGAAACTCAGCCTCGATCAGGAAGTTTAGCTCGCTGATCAAGACAAACTGATCTTGAGGACGGTTGATCCACACCAGCAGCTCAAAGTTAAGTGCAGAAGGGCCAAAGGACTTGAGCCAGACTTGGGGGGCAGGGCTGCTCAACACCCGAGCATTTTCTCTGGCGGCGCTGAGCAGGGCTTCGGTAACCAAGGCGGTATCGGAGCCGTAGGCCACGCCGACCGGAATGTGGATGCGACAGCGGGGATCCCGGTAGCTCCAGTTCACCACCTTTGATTCGGTAAAGCGGGAGTTGGGCACAATCACAAAAATGCGATCCAGGGTGCGCAAGACGGTGGCCCGTGGGCCAATGCGCTCCACCGTGCCGAGCAGGTTGTCCACTTCCACCAGATCCCCGATTTGGATGGGGCGCTCCAGCAAAATGGCAATGTAGCTGATGTAGTTGTTGGAGAGGTTTTGCAAACCAAAGCCGATCCCCAAACCCACCGCCCCGGCAATAACCGCCAAGGAGCCCAGATTAAGGCCGCTGAAGGGCAAGACCAGAAGGATGCCGAACAGGGTCAGGATGTACTTGAAGATGGCCGCCGAAGACTCTTGGGTGCCCAGATCCAGCCCCAGGCGTGCCAAAAAGCGCTGCTTGAAGCCAACACTGACGTAGTGGGCGCCGGTGAAAACCAAGATGGAGAGGACGAGGAAGACCAGCAAGCTGGCAATCGAAACGCTGGAGTTGGGCAGAGGCTGGGTGAGAACGCCCAGAGCCGTGGCGACCACACGACCCAGGCCCAGGTAAAAGGAGCGCTGAAAGGGTCGTAGGGCAGGGATGAAGCTGATACCGCGATCCAGCGAGATGCCGGCGATGAGGATCACCCCCACGCCCCGCAGCAGCATCCCACCCACATCAATCCAGGTGCCCCAGGTCTCTCCGGCCTTAAGCTCCAACCAGCGTTGCAGACGGGTTAAGCTGCGGTCGAACAGCCGCCAGAGGAAGAACCCCACCACCAGGGTGGCGATCCCTGCCAGGAGGGTCAGAACCAGCACGCGCGGATCCTGGGCCCGCTGCAGAGCCAGCAGATCTTCGCGGTAATCGGCAATCGCTTGCTCCAACCGCCGCGCCCAACTGTTGGCCACCAGACGCACGTCATTCAGGTTCACCTGACCCGGTGCCACCCTGCGCTCCGCGGCAGCATCGGCATAGGTGACGGTAAACAAATACCGTTGGGTGGCCTCAAAGCGGCCTCTTTCCCCCAGGCGTAAGATGTATTGCCCATTGGCATCCTGGGCTACCCGTACCTCTGGCTGTGGCAACTGCCCTTCTTCGAGAAAGCGCTCGATGATCGCCCGAACGTTGTCGGCCCGCACATCGCTGGGGTAGTCTGCCGTCTGCAGGCGAAACACCGGGATGTTCCCCACCAACACCTCTGTGCCCTCTTGGCCGGTCAAAGGGATCCCGACTGGGCTGGGAGCCGGAGCAGGGGATCCCTCAGGAGTTGGCGCTTCAGCCGGTGTGGGGCGGGGATCCGTCAGGAAAAAGTTGGGATCCCGAAATTCAAGGGCTTGGGCCAATGAAGGGGCAGAGGCGACGGCAGGGGTGAGCCAGAGACCTATCCCCACCGTCAGCCCAACCCAAAGAGCTGCTCGCTTAAGTGGGACGGAGTCCTGCATGGCCGGTTTGGTACGAACGCCTATCGATCAATTGGGGATCCCTGGTGCTGCCCCGCAAGCTCATGGTGGCACAAGCCGACCTCAATTTTGGCCGATCTGAGCAAGGATTTTAGGTGCCCTGAGAATGGCCCAGAAGGCGTTGACGCAGCTTTTTGATTCTATCTCGCAGCTCGGCGGCTTCCTCAAATTCTAGGTTTTTGGCGGCCTCTTTCATCTTCAGTTCCAGTTGGCCGATCAGCTCTGGAATCTCGGAGAGAGGGATCTCTTGCGCAGCTTGAAAGGCTTTTTCCAGATCTGGGTTGCTGAGTTTGCGGGAGATGGCCAAAAAAGACAAGATGGCATTGCTGTTTTTCTTGACAATGGGCTTGGGCGCGATGTTGTGTTGGCGGTTGTATTGCAATTGAATCTCGCGGCGACGCTGGGTTTCGGCAATGGCCCGGGCCATGCTGCCGGTCATGGTGTCGGCGTACATCACCACCATACCGCGGACATTTCGTGCTGCCCGCCCGATCATCTGAATCAGGGAGCGCTCTGCTCGCAAAAACCCTTCTTTGTCAGCATCCAAAATGGCCACCAAAGAAACTTCTGGCAAGTCCAACCCTTCCCGCAGCAAGTTAACTCCTACCAACACGTCAAAGGCCCCTTCTCGAAAATCTTGTAAGATTTCAATTCGCTCAATCGAGGTGATCTCGGAATGCAAATAGCGAACTCGGATCCCTCGCTCCTGGAGATATTCTGTGAGATCTTCTGCCATCCGTTTGGTGAGGGTGGTCACGATCACCCGTTCGGCAGATCCCTGCCGAGAGCGCTCCAATCGCAAATAAATTTCTCCCAGCAAATCGTCCACTTGCCCAGCCGTGGGGCGCACATGCACCTCGGGATCCACCACCCCAGTGGGCCGAATCACCTGTTCGATAACCCGACCGCTGCCCTGCACATAAAACTTCAAGGTCTTGCCATCTTCCACCCGGGTTTCAAATTGGGCCTCGCTCTGCTCCAGTTCCCAGTTGCCGGGGGTAGCCGAAACAAAGATACACTGATGAACCTTGGCCCAAAATTCTTCGGCTTTGAGGGGGCGATTGTCGAGGGCGCTGGGCAGGCGAAAACCATGATCTACCAGCACCTGCTTGCGGGCACGGTCGCCATTGTACATGCCGCGAATTTGGGGCACGGTCACGTGGGACTCATCCACCACCAACAGCCAATCGTCGGCCTTGAAATAATCCACCAAGCAGGCGGGGGGCTCTCCTGCTTTGCGTCCCGTTAAATGTCTAGAGTAGTTTTCGATCCCATTGCAATAGCCCACCTCTCGCAGCATTTCTAGGTCGTAGCGGGTGCGCTGTTCCAGCCGTTGGGCTTCCAGGAGCTTGCCTTCTTTGCGAAAGAGGGCCAGTTGCTCTTCCAGTTCTTGCTCGATATTGAGGATTGCCCGCTCCAGTTGTGCTTCCGGCGTTACAAAGTGCCGAGCAGGATAAACTCTGAGGGCGCTGAGGCTGTTCAAAATCTCACCTGTAACCGGGTCGATTAAGCGAATGGCCTCGATCTCATCCCCAAAAAATTCGATGCGAATGACCCGATCCTCATAGGCCGGCACAATTTCCAGCACATCCCCTTTGAGGCGAAATCGCCCCCGCACCAGCTCCAGGTCATTGCGCTCGTACTGGATGCTGGCCAGATCCCGCAAGACATCCCGTTGGTTGATCTCCTGGCCGACTTTGAAGGGGATGGAAGCCTTCAGGTATTCTTCTGGCATGCCCAGACCATAGATGCAGCTCACCGAGGCCACCACAATCACATCCCGCCGTTCAAACAAGGAGCGGGTAGCCGAGTGCCGCAACATATCGATTTCATCGTTGATGGAAGAAGATTTGGCGATGTAAGTATCGGTGCTGGGAACATAGGCTTCCGGTTGGTAATAGTCGTAATAGCTGATGAAGTATTCGACGGCATTATTGGGAAACAGCTCTCGTAGCTCATTGCACAGTTGTGCTGCCAAAGTCTTATTGTGGGCCATCACTAAGGTGGGCCTGCCCACCTGCTGAATGGTATGGGCGATGGTAAACGTTTTGCCGGTTCCGGTTGCTCCCAGCAAGGTTTGAAAACGATGGCCTTCTGAAATCGACTTCACCAAGCCGGCAATTGCCTTAGGTTGATCTCCGGTGGGTTGATAGGGAGAAACCAGTTGAAACTCTGACATGGGTTTGACTTTCGGATGGGCCTAGATAGCTGCCGGGCTGGTCAAGGCAGGGCTGATCTGCACGTTGGTTTGGAATGGTGGTGCGGATCACAAAGGCTTGTAGGGTGCCTCTAAACTTGGCCGCCTGCTCAGCGGTGGGCTCCAGCTGGCACACCAGGGTTAGCCTCTGTTCCATGGTAAGGTTTTATCATGCAGGACTGAGGGCAGCGCTTCTTCACTAGGCCTGTTCATGCCAGCAGTGCAGAGCAGTAGGGCCTGGGTGTCCGCGCCATGTCTCCCTCGGTGCAGAGATTGAGATATGGGACGACGGCAACTCTTGCGCGGGATCCTGATTGGGCTTGGTCTTCTGGCCGCCATGGTGGTGTGGGTTGTCGTATGGCTGCTCACCCGCAGTCCGGTGGCTTTGTTGCTGGCCCACCCGGAGCTGCCGCCAATTGTGGGTTTGGCCCCTCGCTCCGCACAAGCGCTGCTGGTGTTGGCTGTTCCCCTGGACGAGGTGCAAGCGTTTTGGCAAGCGGCAACTCCTGCCCCCCAGCGACGCGCTGCCCGTCAGCAGTGGCAAAAGTTTTTCTCCCCTGAAGGCCCAGGCTGGCTGGGATCCTTGCTGGCCGGGGGATCCCTTGATTTTGAGCGGGAGGTGCGGCCCTGGCTGGGGAGGAGTACCCTCTTGGCCAGTTTGCCGGAGTGGGGCACCTTGGTTGCCCTGGAAACGCGGGATGCGGCGCTCTCTCAGTTTGAGCTGAACCTATTGTGGGAACGGCAGAGCTTGGCCGGGAGGCCGGTGCAGGTGGACACTTACAAGGGCATTCAGGTGGTGTCTAGCCCGATTCCGGGCCTGCAGGGGTTCTCGGCAGCCGTTTTCGGCGAGCAATACGTGTTGTTGGCGGAGCAGTCTGCTGCCATTCGGGCTGCAATCGATGCTTGGCAGTTGCCGCAGTTGTCTCTGGTGGCTCAGCCTCTGTTTCAGCAGGTCATCCAGCCCTTGCGGGAGGCGCATGTGGGTTGGGCCTTCTGGCAAAATCCAGAGGCGGTTTCTTCAGACGGGCTGACGTTGCAGGCGGTAGGGCTGGGGTTGGGGGTAAACTTCCGCGGCTTGGTGGCCGAAAGTGCTGCCCTCTGGCATGCGCCCGCTGGCTTCTCCTTGCCGGCGGCAGAAGCCTTTCGCCCGCAGATCCTTCAACATCTGCCGGATAAAACCTTGGCGCTGATTTCCGGAGAGAATCTGGTCTCAGTTTGGCAGAGCCTGGGGCAGATCCAGCCCCTAAATTCCCTGGGGTTGCGGGTGGATCCCGGCCAGTGGCTGCAGCGCTTGCAATCTCAGGTGGCGCTGGACTGGCAGCGTCTGTTGCCGGAACGGGGAGAGTTTGCCTTTGCCCTTTTGCCCGGCGACGGGGATCCAGCCTGGCTGTGGGTCGGTAAGCTGCCGGATGAGTCGGTCGCGACAGCGGGACGGAGTCCTTATTTCGACTTGGATGAGCGGGCACGCGCCCAAGGCTGGCAGGTAATCTCTCTGGCAACGAAGCGCGGCACCGCCACCGCCTGGGCCAAACCAACCATTCCCGCAGGGGGGCAGTCAGAACCCCAGCCGGTGGCGACAGCGGGACGGAGTCCTTACCGCTCTATCCATCGACCGGAGATCCCTGTGTTGGCAGGCGAGCCGCTGGAAGTCAGTGGGAAAGGAGGATCCGCGTCATTGCAGGCGGCAGAGGCTCTCCCCCAAACGCTGCCAGGGATCCCGCTGCCGGCACAGGTGTATCATGCCGACCGCAAAGGCTATTCCTACCTGGCTTCTTCTCTGGCGGCTCTGGAGGCGGCCCTTGCGGATCCCCCCTTGAGTGCAAATCGCGCCTGGCGCAAGTTGGTGGCTTCCCTGCCCCACCGCAATTTGGGCTATGGCTATGGATCCCTGGGGTTGCTCTTGGAAAGCGAGCTGCCTGACCCGGTCGCGTCAGCGGCGCGGAGCGCTAAGGGATCCCGCTGGGCATCCACACGCTTTGCCTTTGCCACCACAGCCTTCACCGTTTCTGAGGCTCCCTATCCGGATCAGGGTCGCCAGATTACCCAAATGGGCAAGCTGTTTTGGGAGTGGCATTGAGGGTCAGACTATCCAGGGATCCCGGCAGTTGGCGTGGATGTATTTGGCCAGGTAGACCTGGTTGCCTGTTTCATTCCACTCCACAAAGTCGAAGATTTGGGTGAGCAGCAGCATTCCTCGGCCCGACTCTTCGGTTTCTAAGATGTTATGTTGGCATCGGTGGAGCTTCTCTTGGGGACAAAAGCCGGGCCCTTGATCTCGCACCAGCCATTGGTAAAAGGGCTCCGAGCTGGCGTACTCGATGATCACCTTCTTGTTGGGGTCGAGGCCGTTGCCGTGGCGGACGGCATTGATAATTGCTTCCTGTAGGCCCAAACGTATTTCCGCTCTCCAGGCAGGAGGGACTTTTGAGATCAAGAGATCGAGGACAGGCTGAGTGTAGAGGGTGGAGGGAAAGCTGATAACGCTCCAGGAGCAGTGGGCGGGTTTGAGGGAAAGGGCAATCACGGAGGCAGTCTTCCCTGGGGCACGGCACTCTGACCCCATTCTAGCAATCCCATCGGGGTCAACCCCAGCAGAGGTGCGGCAGGAGCTCGGCAAGGGGACTTTTGCCGTACCATCTTGAGTGGTAAATCTCTTCGCGGTTTTGCCGAATCGGCTATGGCAATCAAAGTTGGCAATAAGGTCAAAGTTCGCTCTGTCCGGGATCGCGGACAAGACAACATCAGCGCCCTGGTGGGCAAAGAGGCTGTGGTGCTGGCACGGCGTGTGGTCGATGGCAGCGGTGTCGGCTACATTCTGGAGTTTCCCGATCGATCTCGACATTGGTTTTTCGAGAGCGAATTGGAGGCGCTCTAGGCCCCTGTCTGTGTTGCTGTTGTCTAGAGGGTCGGTTGGTGGCTTCTCCTCCCCACTTAAATCGCCGTTTGCTGGCCCGCCAGATGGCCGCGCAGGTGGATGGCCTGACCGTGGAAATGGCTGCTGCTGCTCTGGAGGCTATGCTGGACAGCATTAGCCAATGCCTGGCCCAGGGGGGATCCGTGCGGCTGGCTCGCTTTGGCACGTTCTCGCTGCGCCATCGTCCCGCCCGGCAAACCTATCATCCGCGCACCAAGGCCCCTGTTCACATCCCGGCTGCCGATGTGCCTCATTTTGTTCCCAGCCCTGAGCTGGGGCGTCCAGCTGGGGTTCGGGTGTCCAAGTCTGAGTCCGCGGGATCTGTGTAGGGTAGCTGCAGAATGACCGTCCTGCTGTGGTTTCGCACCGACTTGCGCCTGCTGGATCACCAGCCGCTGACGCGGGCCTGCCAACAGGGATCCCCTTTGATCCCCTTGTATTGCTTGGATCCCCGCCAGTTCGGCGAGACTTCCCTTGGGCTCCGCCCCAGAACCGGCCCTTTCCGCGGTCAGTTTTTGCTGGAGAGTTTGGCGGATTTGCGGCAGCAGTTGCGGTCGCGCGGCTCGGATTTGGTGATCCGCCAGGGACAGCCGGAACACGTGATCCCCACCTTGGCACAGGAGTGGGGAGTCGAGGCGGTCTATGCCCATGAAGAGGTGGGCACCGAGGAGAAGGAGGTGGCGGCAGCGGTTGAGCGGGCTTTGCAGCCTCTGGGGATCCCGTTGCAGGTCGATTGGGGCCACACCCTCTACCACCCTGAAGATCTCCCCTTTTGTCTCTCGCAACTGCCGGAGCTGTTCACCCGCTTTCGAAAGCAAGTCGAGGAAAGCACTCCCATCCGGGATCCCTTGCCCATTCCCGCGATCCCCCCCCTGCCGTCGGGTTTGGATCCCGGCCCTCTGCCCACCCTGGCCTCGCTGGGGCTATCTTCACCTGCCGGGGATCCACGGGCTCGCTTCACCTACACCGGCGGGAGCACCGCTGCCCATGCCCGCCTGCAAACCTACTTTTGGGATCTGGATCGGCTGCGCATCTACAAAGAAACCCGCAACGGCATGTTGGATCCCGACGATAGCTCCCGGCTTTCTGCTTGGTTGGCGCTGGGCTGCATCTCCCCTCGCACCGTCTATGCCGAGGTCAAGCGTTACGAGCAGGAGCGGGTGCGCAATGAGTCCACCTACTGGCTGGTGTTTGAGCTGCTGTGGCGGGATTATTTTCGGTTTATCTTGGCCAAGCACGGCGCTAAACTGTTCCGTCCCTCTGGGATCCAAGGGATCCCCATCCCTTGGCAGCAGGATTGGCCGCGCTTTCAGGCTTGGTGTCGGGGTGAGACGGGCTACCCCTTGGTGGATGCCAACATGCGGGAGCTGGCGGCTACCGGATTTATGTCCAACCGGGGACGGCAGAATGTGGCCAGCTTTTTGACAAAAAACCTGGGCATCGACTGGCGCATGGGCGCTGAGTGGTTTGAGTCGCTGCTCATCGACTACGACGTGGCCAGCAACTACGGCAATTGGAACTACACCGCCGGTGTAGGGAATGATGCCCGTGGCTTCCGCTACTTCCACATCCCCAAACAATCTCGCGAGTACGATCCCAAAGGAGACTATCTGCGCCACTGGTTGCCGGAATTGGCCGGGATCCCGGGGGATAAAATCCACGAGCCCTATCGCCTCACTGCTGCCGAGCAGAAGCAATTTGGAGTCCGATTGGGGGTGGACTACCCTCGCCCACTGGTGGATTTGGAGAAGTCTCTCGCGGCCAACCGACGGGTTTACGAAGCTGCCCTGGCCTGCCGATAGGCGTGGCTATGTCTGTGGCTTCTCTCCCGAGAGGGGGCTGAGGGGATTTTCTGAGGCGCAGTTCCGGCCCAAGAGTGCTATTCTAGTTAAGCACTATCCTGGCTCAGTAGCTCAGCGGTAGAGCAGGGGACTCATAAGCCCTTGGTCGCGTGTTCAAATCACGCCTGAGCCATCTCTATGAAACCCTTACTAGAGGCCCCTTTCCGTTGTGGAGTAGGGCTTCTGGCTTTTTGGGGCCACTTTGCGCTGTTTCTAGGACTGGGACAAATAGGGTCATTTCGAGTCGGATCAGCCTATTATTTTAGTGAAGCTGATAGTGAAGGATTTGAGCTGGTGGACAGCATCACCAAAGCCACTCTGGAGCGGATCGCTCAAGCCAATGGTCGGCTGAAGTCTGCCAATGTGGGTTTGTCCATCTTGCTCCGCAATAGTCGGCTGTATCTGCGGGGGACGTTACCTCCTAAGCCTGGATCCCTCAAGGATAAGGCGTTTCAGCAGGAGATTGCTTTGGGGTTTCTGGGGATCCGTGCCAATCCGGCGGGGGTGAGTGCGGCAGAGCGGGAGGCTCGCCGGGTGGGGATTGCGCTGCAGGATGGGACGTTTGATTGGCGGTGCTTCCTCAAACCAGAGGCAGTCCAAAAGATGAGTCTCCTACTCTGGGACAAGTATGTGGCCTACAAATCTAAGTCGGTGGCAGTGACCACGGTGCTTTCGACCTACGCCAAGACACGGGCCAAGCTCGTCAAGTGGAATCAGCCGATTGAGGATAAGTTGGCGGCCTATCGGTTGAGTATGATTCGGGTGATGGGAGATTCGATGGCGCCGACACTGGATTCGGGGGATATGGTGATTGTGGATGAGTCGGTGAAGTTTGCGGACCGGATTGTGGAAGGAATTTTTGTTCTCAGGATTGATGGCTATCTGCGGGTGAAGCGGTTGGAGCGGATGAAGGAGCGGATCCGGGTGTTGAGTGATAATCCGGCCTACCGTCCGGAGGTGTATCGCCTTAGTCAGTTGCAGGAGGAGTTTTCGGTGCTCGGTCGGGTGGTGGCGGCGGTCAAGCCTAAGGTGTGAGGAGGAGAGGAAAGCTACCGCTGTGATTATGCTTCAACCTTGCTGTAGTCAGGCGGAGACAACAATTTAGCATCCTCAGTTTGAGTAGATACAAAACGCCTTCAATAGGTCAAAAGTCTAATTTGCAACAATACTGCGATTGTGTTATAGTTAGGCTCATGAACAAGCGGATAGTGAGCTTGAGCTATGAAGTTCGTCTCGGCTGGTCTGATTGCCTATTTAGCCATTTTTGCAATAGTTCCCTTGGGTGGTAACGCTGAAGTTGCCTTTTGTACCTATCGGGTTGTGCCACATCGTCCCCCGATTTTACCGCCAAGGGTTTCCAGGTTAACTCGTATGGCGATAGAGCAGCGGTACATGTCGATTCCACCCAATCGGATCCTAGAGGGTTGTCAAAACCACCCTTGGCATAAGGTCGTATTGATGCGGATCAATCCGGTGAATCGGTTGCGGATCTGGTTCGGCTGAAGGTATCTGCTAAAGTTCTGACCCGGTGAGGTGGATATGCTGGAATCCGTCGTACTGCAGATTTTGGGAACCAGCGATGTCCAGGTGGATGGACAGCCGGGAAGGGAGCAGATTAGGGGCTTTGATCTCCATGAAATGCAAGAGCTTGCTCAAGATCTCAAGAACGAATTGTTAGGTAACCTAAACCGTGTAGATTTTCCCCTAATTCGTCAGGCACATCAATATGTTCAGCATGTAAAGGGATCCCCCACATTTGTAGTGCTGTTAACAGATCAGACGGCGTGGTTTCAAGCTCAGCCGATAGCGGGTTCAGGTTGGGAGGAGATCATTACATCCGACGGGCATTGGTGGGAGGAGGTGTTGCTGGCCTGGGCTGAGGAGCAGGGGATTCGTTGTCATTGTGTACGGTTTGAGGTGCCACCGGAGGTGAAGTCAGGAGTTGCGGATTGGGAAGGCATGGCCAAGCGGGCCACTCAGTTTCTCGGTCAACTTATTCAAAACAACCGGATTCACTTGCCCGATCAGCAGGTTTTTTCCTTTGAGACGCTTTTTATTCAGCACAGTAGCGGAACTCCGGCGTTAAGTAGTGCCCTGTATTTATGGGGAATCGAGCAACGCTTGGAAGGACAAGCGGTGGAGTTTTTATATCTATCCCGACAAGATGAGGAACCGAGGCAACATAGTGGATCCCATTGGCAGTGGCGGCTGAAAGCGCCTCAGATTCGGCAGTTGCTGGCGGTGCAGGATTTTGCCGGGATCCTTCGATTGGCGAAGGGAGATGTGGACAAAGACATGGAGAAACAGATCCGGCGGCTGGATCGGGCAGTGTCTTTTAATTTGCGGGAACTCAATTTGGGGCTAAGTCCCGAAGAAGAGGTTTTGGAGCGGATTGCGATTGCCTGCTGGAGTGAGCGGTCATTTCGGGAGCGAGGGCAATGGATGCATTGGATCCTAAGGGTGGCAGGGGCGCTTGAGTTGGTGTTGAAGTGCTTGGTTGTGCAGCAGGGGCAAGGGCAATTCTCGTGGCGGCGTAGGAACAATGGGTCGGTAGATTTATTTCATCAACAAGATCCCGATCCAATTTTTGTCAACATCACAGCGATTGCGAGGGGAATCTCTCAAGGAAGTTTCCTAGGAAAGAAGAATCATCAAGATTTTACATATCGGTTCGATCCCATTGCCAGTAGACCGGCTCTGGTTCAATTTCAAGGCTTCTATTGTAATGAACCGGGCTGGGCATTAAGCCAAAGTACGAGAATTAAGTTTGCAGATATTCGCAATCATCTCTATCACTCTTTGCAGGGGGATGTGGTTGACCAGATTTTGGATCAAAAAACTCAGCAGTTGCGATCCGTCGCTCACCCAGATCATCCGGCTCAGGTGGCGGTGGGTCATTTGGAGTTTTTGATTGAGCTGGCAGGGATCCAGTCCAAAATCCAAGAGCGGGTGCGGGATTATCAAACTCAGGTGCAACGGATCGACGAGCAACTGTAAATGGATTTGGAGCAATGGTTGGTTCAGCAGCGGCGGCTTTATGTGGGAGGGATCCCAGAGGGTGAAACGCGGTTGGCAACCCATCCGGTGAGTGGCGAGTGGCAAGAATCAGAGTATTTGCAAAACCAGTTTTGGTGGGGCGGAGGGGCGAGTCGAGAGTCGTGGCGGCAGATTGAGCAGGATTTGGGGGAACGACCCGAGCTGACTCAGGTGGCGGCCTTGACTTTTGGGCCGGTGCAGACATTTTTGGGGGCAGGGCAACGGTTGCGGGACTGGGCGGTGGCGTCCTGGCTGTGTCATTACTTGGCGGCGGTAACGGTGTATCGCTGGCAGGAGCGAGGTGGGGTGGTGCTGTTGCCGCGTCATCAGGGGGTGGATTTGGTGCAGTGGTTGCGGGATCCCGACTACCCCGGTGGGGAAGGATTTTGGCGGGCAGAGTTGCCGAATGTGTTAACGGGATTACATCCTAGTCAGCCGGAATGGATTGAGAGTCAGCGTCAGGTGATCCGGCAGGAGTGGTCGCGGTTGATTGCAGTCCTTGAAGAGGTGGTGGTGGAGCGTTTTCCGAAGCTGCTGAATGGGATCGGGTGGCGGGTGATTCATCGGGATCATGCCTGCTTGTGGACGGTGTATGCCGAGTCGGAGCCGATGCAGGTTGAGGGGCTGAGTGAGCAGATTGGCGGGTTGCATGGGCAGATTGAGGCACGGAAGTTAGCGCGACAGTGGCAGTATCCCTGGTGGGGGGGGCGAACGAGTCCGACAGCGGGGAGTCTTTCGACCTGGCATCCGGGGTTGAAGCCGTTGGATCAGGGGGGGACATGGGGAATGCCCGATGAGCAACTCAAGTCCTGGTGGGAACGGGTGGCAGACCGCAGTGGTTTGGCGGGCCTGTTTTCTAAAGATGAGCGGCTGAATAGCCTGGAGATGGTGAAGCGGTTGGCATCGGCCCCTGATGTGATGGAGTTGGTTTTGCAGCGGTTGTGGGGGAAGAAACCTCCGGCCTGTCCTTGGGAGCGGTTTCCGGATCAGACGGCGACGGCAGCGGCTTGGATCACGCAGGTGGTGGATCCTGGGGTGTGGAATGAGAAGGTAGAGACGTTTAATGAGCTGATTTTTGAGCGGCAACCGTTGACGGAATGGGGGATCCCTGGGGTGGATGAGGCCGGGGAGAGGTTTGCCCATCCGCGGATTTTGGAGCGGCGAACGGTGCGGGATCAGGCTCCGGATCTACTGGATGAGTGGGAGCAAGAGAAGCTGGCGGGCTGGGAGAGTGTGATCGAGTGGACGGTGGGCTGGCGAGGCGATGGGGATCAAATGGGGCAATGGCTGTCGGGGACTCAGTATCGAGAGCGACAGTTGGCCTGGGAACGCTGGCACGTGGATGAGAGCAAGATCGAGGTCTATCGACTGGGGATCCAACCACCGCTTGTGCCATCCCAGCCCAGACAAATTGAACTGCCTCACGTATTAGACCTGTCGGTGTTGTTTAGCTATTGGAATGAGGTGTTGTATCCGCTGGTGGAAGATCACCATCTGGGACGGGTGGTGTTTGCCGGGGGGGATGATTTTCTGCTGCTGGGGCCGATCACCGAGGCGGTAGCGTTGACCAGCGATCTCTTGAAGCTCTGGCGAGGGTTACCCAATCCGGTGACAAAGCCGTTGGATCCGGTGTGTGATGGCTGGGTGCGGCGAGGAGATCAGGTGTATCCGGTGCCGGGTGGAGGGATGGATTTTAGTTTGGGGGTGGTGATTGCCCAGAGACGGATCCCCCAATCTCTTTGGCATCGCAACCTCAATCAGGCGTACAAGCAGGCAAAGAAAACAGGGCGTAACCGCGTGTGTGTGCGGGTGCTGTTTAACAGTGGCCAAAGCCTGGAGTGGGTGTGTCCGTGGCCGTTGTGGCTCCTGCTGATGGAGGAGGTGCAGCCGAAGCGGGATCCCAAGCAGACGGAGCTGAATCGCTGGGAGAAGTTGTTGGGGTATGTGGAGAGCACGCGGCTATCCTCGCAGGCGCAGACGGTGCTGGGGGTGGGATCTCTGATTCGGACGTTGTGGGCCAGTGTGGGCATCGATCCGGGGTTGTGGGATCAGGTGTTGGGATATCGGCAGAAATTTAGGGCAGAGCTATCGAGCTGGGAGTGGTGGCTGAGTTGGATCAGCCTACGGGGCTTTTTGGCTCGGCAAGAGCGGGAGCGGCAGCGGTGGATTGAGTTGGTGGGGGGGCGAAGGGATGCCTGAGGCAGCGGTGAACTGGTTGACGTTAACGCCGGCGGGGCCGTTGAGTTTGGGTAATTTGACCCCGGTGGGGCAGAACAGCGGTCAGGTGGGGTGTCGGTGGCCTCCCAATGGGCATCAGTTGGCGGCGTGTTTGGGGTTGCCCAGTTCGGCGCGGTTGTGGGGGCCATTTTGGCATTCGCTCGCCTCACCCAGATCCTTTTATGTGCCGTTGCCGTTGCCGGTGTATGCCTTGGATGAGGGCAAAGACAAGTTAGAGCGAGTGTTTCGCCTGCAGGAGGTGGGGGGATATTGGCAACCCCGATCTGAACATGAAAGGAAGCCGATCCAGGTGGTGGGTGGATCCCGGCTGATTTCGGGAGTGGGGTTACGCAGCCTGTGGCGGGATGGAACAGTGGAAGGGAGGGAGTTGGTGGAGCTGCCCTGGCGGACGCTGACTCTGAGCCACAACAGCCGCCAAGATTACCAAGTCCGGGAGGAGGGGGGCTTTTTTGCGGAGATGACGACGCTGATGGATCCCGGTTGGTCCATTTTGGTGGGGATCCTGGGGGAGTATGAGCCGCCGCGGTGGGGCACCTTGGGGGCAGGGGGGATGCCGGTAGCGATTCAGCCGGTGAAGTTGATGGGTTGGGAGTGGCTGGGCGAAGAGTGCAAGGGGGCAACCGGAGGGGTGTTGTTGACCGGGGCCTTGTGGAGCAAACAAACCTATTCGGTGCCCTGTCCTGAGGGGGTGCGGGCCTATGCTGCCGAAACCGGGGTACCCTGGCAGTCTTGGAAAAAGGTGAAGGATCGAAAGGATCCAGAGCGGCGGGTGGCGGTGTTGACGCCTGGAGAATGGCTAACTCCGGCAGGGGCGGTGTATTTGTGGCAAGAGGGATCCTCAATCCAGAAGTCGGGACCCATGCCGGATCCCTTTCATCGGGATGCGTTGGGGTATGGCCATATCTGGTTGTTTCGGGATGAGGAAAGGTAACGATGCCCAATGCGTGGTTGGTGTGTTTGTCGCCGGTGCATATTGGCGGGGCAGATAGCGAGAGCCGGGGCAACAATAATCCGGTGTTTCGCTTGCCGGATCGGACGCCTGCCATTCCGGGGAGTTCGTTACGGGGGGCATTGCGGGAGGATGCCGAAGGTAAAGATGCCTATAGGGGCCATGTCAAGAACTGGTTTGGAGGGCCGACAGAGGATATTTCGCCGGGGCGGATCTCGTTGGGGTGGGGCTGGCCGGTGTGGTGGCCGGTGCACGTACTGGGCTACGGCAATTGGTGGGTGAGTTGTCCGGCTTGGCTGAATCGTTTTCAACAACTGAATCACGGATCCCCGTTTAACTTTGCCCTGGATCAGGTGTATATGACCCATCCAGAATTGGCAGCGGGATCCAGCCTGTATTTGCGCTGGCTGAGGTTGACCAATATCCAGAAGTGGACAGAGGTGTTACCGGCTCCAGAGGGGGTGGATCCTGATTGTCGGATTGTGGTACCCAACCATTGCATCAATTTGATTGTGGATATGGGGTTGGTGCGGCAGCCGAGGGTAAGTTTGCGGGATGAACCGGATGCCAAGGGCAATTTGGTGGAAAACCTGTTTGCCGTAGAGGGGTATCCGCCGGGGGCAGTGTTTATGTTTAGCTGGACGGTGCGCCAAAAGGTAGAACATCTGGATCAGTGGCAATCCTTTTTGCAGGGGGATCACTCCCTGGGCGGACTGTGGAGCGTTGGTTATGGCAATGTGCGGATCACGAACATTGGGGGTGCATGATGGCGGTCGAACATTACGACTTGGATCGGCGGGTGTTTCATCGCCTCCAAGCAGGGATCCAACATCTGCAGGAGTGGCAGGGAGCCGCCAGTGGCATTGCCGATTATGTGGCCACCTGGGGGCTGGAGCGGTTTTGGTCGATGTCGCGGTCGATGGCTTTGCTGGGGGGAGCGATCCCGGCGGCGGGGCAGGGCAACAATGAACAACGACGCTATTTTGCCTGGGGGGTGGCGCGGATTGTGTTGGCCGAGGTTGCAGGGGCAGAACTAGGGATCCGGGGCGACATGACCACCCATGAGTTTCAGGAGCGGCTAAGGCAGTTGACCTTTAATCAGCAGGTGTTGATGAGTGACCTGTTGATTGCCATTGCCGAGACCATTCAGTTCTGGACGATGCGACTCAAAGACGCTCAACAGGCGGGTATGAATGCCTGAGCGATCACCTCGGCCAATGCCCTCAAAGGCTGATTCTTTCGTTGACCCGGTCGATGCCGCTCTGGATAAGGGTTTCAGCGATTTTGGATCCCTGTTTTGCGGCCTGGATGGGGTGGTTTTTGGGAGGCGGTCGAAAATGGCCTCTGGATCCCGCTCTGGGCAAGGGATGTAGAATGGAGGGGTCGCAGACCTTCCCAGAAGGTAAAGGTGTTGAAACGGCAGACACCTTGTACAAAGGGGTTTAAAGCCTGGTAGTCGCAGACCTTCCCAGAAGGTAAAGGTGTTGAAACACCTCCCGTAGGACGCAACAAAACAGGTATTCGTCCGGTCGCAGACCTTCCCAGAAGGTAAAGGTGTTGAAACCCGATAAGGCAGCCAGCCTTAGGGGCTCGGCCAAGAAAGTCGCAGACCTTCCCAGAAGGTAAAGGTGTTGAAACCTCTAAAATAAAAAGGCTGCCACTTCGGTGACAGCCTTTGTCGCAGACCTTCCCAGAAGGTAAAGGTGTTGAAACTGGTCGGCAGTCATACGAGCGCTGACGAGACACTTGTCGCAGACCTTCCCAGAAGGTAAAGGTGTTGAAACTGCATAGCTTTTAGAAGCACTTTAGCTTGCTCTTCTGAGTCGCAGACCTTCCCAGAAGGTAAAGGTGTTGAAACTGGCGCAGGTACAGGCGCCTACTACCGTAAATGTATAGGCGTCGCAGACCTTCCCAGAAGGTAAAGGTGTTGAAACTGAATATTGCGCGCTCAATGAGGTTACGGAGGATAACGTCGCAGACCTTCCCAGAAGGTAAAGGTGTTGAAACCCGTTTTGGCCTGAGCCCTTAGAACTTTGGTAAGCTCTTGTCGCAGACCTTCCCAGAAGGTAAAGGTGTTGAAACTGCTCGTTGTAGTGCGGCTTGGGCCTGCGCCCGTAGCTGGTCGCAGACCTTCCCAGAAGGTAAAGGTGTTGAAACAGTGCAATTTGTGCAGTCTTCCGGGGCTCTTTGATAGTCGCAGACCTTCCCAGAAGGTAAAGGTGTTGAAACATAGTAGTAGACTGCGTAGTACCGCTCAACACGGCCAGTCGCAGACCTTCCCAGAAGGTAAAGGTGTTGAAACTTTCCGGAATTCCCGTCTAGTAGTCTCTACTAACTCACATTTGTCGCAGACCTTCCCAGAAGGTAAAGGTGTTGAAACGCTCTATTACCCGCTATTCGCTGGGATTACGGCAACGGTCGCAGACCTTCCCAGAAGGTAAAGGTGTTGAAACACCAAGGAAAAGGTAACAGGGGTCAGAGATTTCTGGTCGCAGACCTTCCCAGAAGGTAAAGGTGTTGAAACATTGATGCCGCTAGGCGTTGAGCACGTTAGTAGTCAAAGTCGCAGACCTTCCCAGAAGGTAAAGGTGTTGAAACCCGAAGTTAGCACGGACTTTCGTCCATGCATCGCGGAGTCGCAGACCTTCCCAGAAGGTAAAGGTGTTGAAACTCGTAGCAGTTCTCTGCTACTTCAGCCAACTCGTCCGGGTCGCAGACCTTCCCAGAAGGTAAAGGTGTTGAAACTCTCTGCTGCCCAGATCAAAGCAGCAGCCGCGGCAAGGTCGCAGACCTTCCCAGAAGGTAAAGGTGTTGAAACTTTAGGCTGTCAACGGTCCAACCGTAGTCGGGATCGTCGCAGACCTTCCCAGAAGGTAAAGGTGTTGAAACGTCTACCAGCACTTACACGTCCCCTTAGCCGTCACTAGTCGCAGACCTTCCCAGAAGGTAAAGGTGTTGAAACCCAAGTAGTGTGTAAGGTGCACCCAGTTTAATGGGAGGTCGCAGACCTTCCCAGAAGGTAAAGGTGTTGAAACCAGGCAATAGCCCATTCAGGGCATGGAACCCCATCGAGTCGCAGACCTTCCCAGAAGGTAAAGGTGTTGAAACAAGGAGTAACCGAAGCCTACAAAGGTGCTTTCATTGATGTCGCAGACCTTCCCAGAAGGTAAAGGTGTTGAAACTCGACATTCCAGTACCCAATTGTGCCAAGGAAGAACAGTCGCAGACCTTCCCAGAAGGTAAAGGTGTTGAAACAGGCAAACCTCCAACGGAGCATAGACCCAGAACACTACGATGTCGCAGACCTTCCCAGAAGGTAAAGGTGTTGAAACGCTTAGGTGGGATACGGAGTGTACCAGGATCTCGTAGTCGCAGACCTTCCCAGAAGGTAAAGGTGTTGAAACATTAGTTCCTCATAGGTAGCAAACCAACGACTACGCAGTCGCAGACCTTCCCAGAAGGTAAAGGTGTTGAAACAGCCGGACCCAACATTGACGCTGGTAGTTCCAATAGTGTCGCAGACCTTCCCAGAAGGTAAAGGTGTTGAAACTCCACCGCCTCCTCGGGCCAGTCATTAAACTTTTGGGGTCGCAGACCTTCCCAGAAGGTGAGGGGGCTAAAATGCCCTATGAATTCTAAAAGTCCTCTCGTAGGTTGTCTCAGATTAAAACAATGGAGGATCCTAAACAATGCGCAAACTTTTACCTGCTGAACGTCCCCGCTGGTATGGACTGAAAGAAGATCCCAAACATGTCGATAAAGAATGCGGCTATACCCCCCAAACCTCCGACATTACCGACAGTCGGGCTAATAGAGATATTACGGAAGCCTGGAATGGAAAGCCCTGCTTTGCCCTCAACAAAACTAAAGATCCACGCACAATATCCATCGGCGATCTCAAGCTGATCAGCCCACTACAAATCGGCGGGGGTAGCTTTCCTGAAGGTGGGATCCTTCCAGCCCAAGCAGCCGGAATACCCTGGATCCCTGGCTCAAGTGTGAGAGGATCCTTGTTGCACTATTTGCGGAAACATTGGGACAGGATCCCGGCGAATGAGCAAGCCTTTTGGCGGACGCTACTGAATGAGAATCAAACCGCTTGGCTACCCAGAAAGATCCGGTTTGAGAATCTCTTTTTGGAGAAATCTAACCTCAAGCCTTATCCACTTAACCCTCAGCAACCTTGGCAAGTTTTTAATCAAAGGGATCCAAAGTTGGGCGTACAATGGCAGATCCCTGCCGGAGAAGGCATGAATGCTCCCAAATATGCTCTCAACATCACCCTTAAAGAGATCCCGACCGAAGAGCAGAAAAGCTGGGTTACTCAGCGGATGAAGGAAATGTTGCGCCATCAAGGGCTAGGACGTGGGATCCATGCAGGATTTGGACGGATAGCAGAACGGATCCCTGTGGGGCAATGGACGATAGAATTGCAAGGGATGAAGCCCTGTGTGCAGCAGCATAAAGTTGAGAGCGGTCAGGTGACTCAACAAGGACAATATCGTTGGAGCCCGCAAGTTTTACGGGCCAATCTGCGGGGATGGTTTACTCGTTTGGCCTTGCCTTTGTTGGGAATACAGAACACTGAAAGGCTAACTAACAAAATCTTTGGCGGTTTGGGTTGTCCTGCCGATTTGGTGCTGTGTAGCTACAAAGCCTCGGATCCATTGCCTGCTCTCAGTATTGAGGATGGGTTGGCCAATGGCTACGCCAATATACCTGCCCGTGACGCCCATGAAACCTGGGGGATCCGCGTCGAATGCAATGAGCCATTTCAGCCCTTAGTTGGTGATCTTCTGAACCTTGCCCAACAACTGGGTGGACTTGGCCCTGGCTGGAGAAGACCCCCGCATCAACTCACCAGCTTCCGAGGCTTTCGGGGCAGCCAATTTACCCTCAGAAATGTCAAGCCCTTGCCATTGGCTCCGTTGATCGACAGCCTCAAGGTTCAGATCAGAAGTTTGGCCGGACAATATGGGATCCCGGTTTTAAGTCAGCCTTATCTGGGGACGGGGTGTATCTTCAGCATTTGGGAATCAGAGGATCGCAAGGCTTGGATGGAGATTGTACATGGGGTGTGTAGTACCAAGACCAACCCTCGACCGGATTGGTGTGGCAGCTCAGAGCATCGACCCTCTGGGTATTCTGTTAGGGAACTCAAGGATCGGTGTCGGATTACAGTGCTGGATCCCGATGTGGTGCCAACCTTGAAAGACATAGGGTTTCAACAGGTCTGGAGCGCTTGATCACGGCCCAGGATCCAGGCAATAAGGGGGGGATCCCTGTGGTCAAGATAATACCGGACGGTTTGGGTCAGGTCGATCTCCAAGATGCTGGTGATCGTCCTGTGCATGAGCTCCAGATGGATCCGGTCGTCCTAGGTAAGCAGAGCATACCTGCCATGGAGGCTGTTGTTGAGAGCGGCCAAGGCTGTTTGGGTGGCAGTAGCCATTCAAAGGGAGGCTTGAGGCAGGCATCCCACAGCAAGCGGAGTCGGGCCTCAGTGATGTGGAGAGGAGAATATGTTTTTGAAGGGATCCCTTTCAGCTCTCTCCCTCTGTTTTTTTCCGCGAGCGAGTTGAGGTCGCTTTCTTCGCGCCAGCGGATGCCGCAGATCTCTTGGATGATTTCTTCAGAGTAGGGGGCAACGCTGTAGGAGTTACGAAAAATACTTCCGATAGGGCATCCAGTTTTTTGCCTCGCGTAATTTTGCACCCAAGCTTGGTTATGGGGGTTAAGTCCTGCCACCAACTTCTATCCGCCTCTGCAATCCGGGCAGCTGCAATGGTTACATCGACTCCCTTGAGGGGACTGCTGGGTTGCTCGGCTAGGTATCTTAGCGCAGCCAAGATAGTCTCTCTCGATGTATTGGTCAAATTTACCTTCGGAACAATTTCTTTGGCGAGAATCTGGGCCTGCTTAACCTGCTCTGGATCAGGATCGACAACGATACACCATAGCCTTTCCAGTCCCGCTTCTTGAGCAACTGCATAGACAAAATGGTTACCAATGGCTTTGTACTGATAGTCGCCAGCCTCGACCACCAGCAGAGGAACCCAGTTGTGTCCTCCTGTCGCCCTTAGCTGATCTGCGGCTGCGGCAACAAGGAAGGAGGGAGCAGAAAACCCATCGGCGGGCGTAATGCTCTCAAGGGGTAAGTTAACCAACCTACCTAGATCTGAAAACTCACTCATCGATAAAGTACTCACGGGCAAGACTCTGGTAGTATTCTAAAACTCTCCTGTCCCTAAAGACGGCAGGAATTCGAGCAAAGCTTGCAGAGGATATCACTGCATAGTCAGGTATCCTAAAAATGCTTTTGTTTTCATTACCTCTCTTAAAATGCGGCCAGAAATATGGACGTAGATCTACACTTTTCTCCTGGTTGATAAGCTTATCTATCTCTTCGTTAGCTAGTTTAATAGTGTATTCACTTCCCGAAGAAACGCCGTTGAAAAAGATAGGCAAAGTCCTGGGGCCGCCATCCTGTCGTGACTTAGCAGTTTCTGGAACAAAGCTGGTGATTACTCTAGCAGCATTATTCAGGGAAGACAGATCGTCGGGGCGGGTAGGTATCAAAATAACATCGGCAGCAAAAACACCACTTTGGCTGAAGTAAAGCCATTGAGTTGGGCAGTCGATTAGGATGTAATCATACTCATTGCGAAGAGGGGCAATCAGATCTCGAAGGCGTCGGGTTCCCTTTTGGATATATGCTAGCGACTGGCTGTCGGTCAACGTCTCCAGCTCAGGGTCTCTTGGGATAATGTCGAAGATGGGAAGGGTAGTCTGCTTGCCTTTGAGTCTATATGTTTGGACAATGGCATGGATGTCTATTTTGGGATCCTTTAAACATTGCGTCAGTGTAATTTTTCCAGGAGTGGCTCCCAAACTTCTTGTCAGATCACCCTGAGAATCAAAGTCAACAACTAAGACCTTTTTTCTCTTGGTTGCTAGTGTTGTGGTTGCTAGTGTTGCCGCAAGGTTAATGATCGTCGTTGTTTTGCCTACGCCCCCTTTATTGTTATACACGCATACAGTCAGAGCGCGCTCATAGTTTTCTATCTTGTCTCGCAAGTTACGCACTATGCTCTCAATGTTATCTGAGCTAATATCAAGGTTTGCTGTAGCGGGGTGAACGACTTTTCCGTGCTTCCTCCAAAGCTGGATGTTATTTGCATTGGTGATAATTCCCCATTTTGCAGATTTGCAGTTCTTGGCAAGCAAGTAACTTTCTATCTGACAAACTGCATCTCTATAGCAAGATCCTTCTCTGAGATTAACTGCTCTAGATTTTGCCTCCAAAAGCAAGTAGGGATTCTTCGGGGATCTCAAGAAAATATCTTCAGGATCTCCGTTCTTTCTTGCTGCGAGATCGACCTGGCCGCAACCTGTCTCGAATTCATATCTAATTTCCGAGTCGTCAAAGCCAAGCGCCTGCAGGAGAGGAAAAGCAAAGTGTTGGACAATAACTTGCTCTACCCTCTCGGTGGGAGATATCCTCTCAAGCTTCTCTCGGAGAGAGCTAGCCGCAGTCATAGGAAAAAATAGGAAAAAATAAGGTGGACAATGCTAACCAAGCTAAAAGCTCGCCCTCAGCATAGCAGTTGCTTGGCTCGTTCTGCTAGTGCTTGGGCTGTCAGGCCGTTGTAGTCCATCAATTCGGCGGGGGTGGCGGTGGTTTCCCCGCGTTTCCAGGCAAAAATGTCGCGCGGGCCAGTGTAGCGCAATGTCAGAGGCTCCAACATCAGGCTGGCCCCGCCTGTTACGCCGATGAGGGCCTCGCCGGCAAACCAAGCGGCAAACTCCTGGTCGGACATGAATTCCCCATCTGGCTGGGCACAGGTGGACCAGGCCACGTCGCCGGGGCGATACAGACGGCGGGGGTTAATCACCGAGACGATTTTGCAGCCGATCCCTTGGGCTTGGAGCTGTTCAGCCGCCTCGAACACGGGCAGGAGAATCATATCCCCCACCACGGCAAAGACCACGGTGCGGGATCCAGGAAGTTCCTGAAGGACGGTGCAGCCTTGCTCTACTGCTTGGCGAGCTTGTTCTAGGGTGGTGCGGATGGGCAGGGGGGTTTTGCTGGCGATGATAGGGATCCCTTTGTTGCAGGTGGATAAGGCCCATTCGTAGGCAGCTTGGGCACAGTTGGCATCCGGCGGGAAGAGGGGAAAGATGTTGCCGTTGCGCATCATGGCTGCCAGGTAGGCCTCAATTTCCGGGCGTTGGTGGGTCCAGCCGTTACGCCCCTGTTCCAGAGCGCCGGCAGTGAAGAGGGCAATGGCCGAGGGGGTGGGCCGGCGCAGCTCCGCCATGGCTTGGGTTACCGTCTGCCAGATGGGTAGGCCGTTGACGGCAAAGGACTCGTAGGAGCACCACAGGGAGCGTCCGCCGAAGAGGGCTAGGCCCGCCGTTAGCCCCGCGCAGGCATCTTCGCTCAGGGGTTCGTAGACCTGGCCTTGGGGCTGTTGGTTGTATAAGGGATCCACCGTGGGGTGAATCACCTTGAGACCTTGGTTCACATTGGCGATGCCGGAAGCTTCGTTGCCGTCGGCATTGGCCACCAAAAAGTCGGGATCCTTCTGCCCCACCTGCACCACCAGGGATCCGATGGCAGTGGTGGAAACCTGCTTGTCCCCTAGGGGAAACTCCGTCAGGTTTAGGGATCCCAAAGGCGGCAAAGGCCGAACGAACTCTGTAACCGCCACCTTGGCGGCTGGCCCCCCGGCTGCCCGTTGGCAGTTTTGTCGCACCAGGGCCCAAGCTGCCGGATGTAAGGCCCGCGCCCGCAGAGCCGCCACAATGTCCGGGTGATCCAGAGTGTGGTGGCCGTAGAGGTTGTGGGACTTGGATCCCTTGGCATGTACCCCAGCCCCCTTCAGTTGCTTGAGGATGAAAACCGTTAATTGTCCGCTCAGGGCTGATTGGATGGCTCGCTCCATTTCGATCAGCACCCTTTGGGCAAAGGCAAGGCGGGCTTCTAGGGAAAACTGGGTGCTATCGACATAGGGGCCAGGCTGCTGGGCATCGTCGAAGTCTTTGGCGTCCACCAGAATCACTTCCTCAAAGCCGTTGCCCCGCCAATACTCGGCCATCTGGGCGTTGCTGGCGGTGGAGATCATGCTGTGGTGTTCTTGGCTGTAGCCATTCCAAACCAGTACCGGCAGGAAGTTGGTGCGCTGCGGGAAAGCCGTGTGGAAGTGAATCATGGAGCTCATCACATAGGGCTCTCCCAGGCCGCCATCCCCAATCGTGACCGGGAAGAGGCGATCCGGGTAGAGTAATGCCCCCGCCATGGCAAAGTGCTGCCCCTGCCCCAGCGGCCCAGCCGGCGCCAGCAGCCCGGGAATGTAGCCAGAGAGGTGACCCAACAGCCCTTCCCGCTCTCGAAAACGGGCCCGCAGGTCGGCGACGGTGTGGATGCCCATCTCGGCCAGGGATCCATCCAAGAACATGGCCGCGTAAAAGCCCGGCGCGTGGTGCCCGACTTCGGTGGGGATGTTCTTCTGGCCCAGGTACACCAGAGCGGCATAGGCTTCTGCTTGGCTGGCAAATCCGCCCGGATGGCCTGAGGCTTTGCTGGCGGTCATTTGCAGGGTGAGGTAGCGCAAGGCATCGGCATAGAGCAAGGTTTGGTAGGCGGCCATACGACTGCCGGGATCCCTCAGCTTCCCGGTGCCGGCATCCACTGCAGGGGCCTGGCCCAGGCGGTCAAATTCCGGCCAAGGATCCCCGAAGTACTGGATCCCTTCGCAAAAGGCGGGGACTTGGGCAGTTGCCTCCTGAGCCAGTGTCATCGGTTCAGCCTCACGCTTGTTGGGTTATTCACACTCACTGTAAACCCGATAACGCTTTTTGGATGTTCTGAGCAGAACTCGTCCAGCCGACGATGCCCCCTTGCGCCCGGATCATCTCCAGGGTGGCTTGCTTGAACTCTGGGAAGTAGCTGGCGGTGCAATCTTCCACCAGCAGGCACTCATAGCCGCGGTCATTGGCCTCGCGCATTGTGGTTTGCACGCAGACTTCTGTGGTTACCCCGGTGAACAGCAGGTGGGTGATGCCGCGCTTTTGCAAGATTGCTTGCAGCTCGGTGGCGTAGAAAGCCCCCTTGCCGGGTTTGGGAATGACGATCTCTCCCGCAATCGGGGCAAGCTCAGGGATGATGGCGTTGCCCGGCTCTCCCCGAATCAAAATCCGCCCCATAGGGCCTTCGTCCCCAATGGTCAGGGATCCCTTGCCGCGTTTGCGCTTGCTGGGCGGGCAATCGGAGAGATCTGGCTGATGACCCTCTAGGGTATGAATGACGGTTAAGCCCTTTTGACGAAAAAAGTCCAGCAGCCCCTTCAGGGTGGGCACAATGGATCCCAGTTGGGTGACATCGTTGCCCAACATTTCCCCAAAGCCGCCCGGCTCCAGGAAATCTCGCTGCATATCGATGATCACCAGGGCCAACTGAGACAGGCCGGGAACTTCATACTCGTAGGGCAGGGCTGGGATCCGAACCATAGAGCATGACTCTAGTCAATAATAAGCTCAACTATACTGAAAATAATGTATAATATGTTCAGTACGGATTACTACCAGTTGATCTTTCTGTTT
>NZ_JBSSAH010000038.1:0-29723 GCF_054058415.1 Thermostichus sp. MS-CIW-38
CTTCTGCCATTTGTTTTCATCTAAAAAAACCAACTTCATCCTCTTTCCTCTATAAATTATTCTCTCTATCCTAACATAAGATCAACACGACCTAGGACACTAAACCCATAACCCCATACGCGGCCAGAAGGCTTCCCTCAATAGCCCAGGCGTCTCACCCTAAACTGAACAGCACTCTAAACTGAACGACTGTAGTGGCTGATGGACGGCCTGTTGCTGCTCAAAGGGGCTTCGCTCCGCTAGCGCGAGATCAGCTCCGCTTGCAACCGCTCCCGGGCCACCTGCAAAGCCTCTGCCAATTTCTCCGGCTGTTTGCCCCCAGCTTGGGCCAAGTTGGGCCGTCCGCCACCACCGCCCCCAGTCAGTTTGGCGATCTCGCCGACGAAGGATCCCGCCTTCAGGCCAAGTTGCTGCACCGCAGGGCTAAAGGCAGCCACCAGGCTGACCTTGCCGGCTTCCGGCACCGATCCCAGCACCACTGCCCCTTCCCCCAGCTTGTGGAGCAGATGCTCGGCAGCGGTTTTGAGGGCCTCAGGGGTGGTGGATCCCAGCTCGGCCACCAGCACCTTGAGATCTCCGACGGCAACCGCTTGGGCCAGCAAACGTTCGGCCTGCACCAAGGCCAACTGGCTGCGCACCTCTTCCAGTTCCTTCTGGGCAGCTTTCAGCTCCGCCTGTAGGGCGGCAACCCGCTCCGGCAGTTCCTGGGGCTTGGCTTTGAATTGGGCGCTCAGCTCCCGCACCACCCTGTCCCGCTCGTTCAGGTATTCCAGTACAGCCGGCCCGGCCACGGCCTCGATGCGACGGATCCCGGCAGCCACCCCGGTCTCGGCGATGATCTTGAACAGGCCGATCTCGGCGGTGTTGTTGACATGGGTGCCACCGCACAGCTCCATCGACACCCCCGCAAAGTCGATTACCCGCACCTCAGCGCCGTATTTTTCCCCGAACATGGCCACAGCACCTCTGGCTTTGGCCTCGGCCAAGGGCATGATCGCCACCTGAGCAGCATGGGCCTCGGCGATCCAGGTGTTCACCAAGTTCTCGATCTGTTCCAGCTCCTCAGGGGTGACTGGCCGGGATAGGGTGAAATCAAAGCGCAGCCGGTCAAAAGCCACCAGGGATCCTGCCTGACCAATCGAGGGATCGACAATTCTTTTCAGGGCTGCCTGCAGCAGGTGGGTGGCGGTGTGGTGGGCTTGGGCGCGCCGCCGACAGGCCAGGTCGATTTGGGCTTGGACGGGATCCCCCACCCGCAGGATCCCGCGTTCCACATGGCCAAAGTGAACGAACAGATCCCCTTGCTTTTGCACATCTTCAATCCGCACCAGCAGGCCGTCCCCAGAAAGGTAGCCCCGGTCGCCAATTTGCCCGCCGGACTCGGCGTAGAAGGGCGTGCGATCCAAAACGACCTGCACTGCCTGCCCTGCCTCCACTTGGGGCACCGATTTTCCCTCGACCAACAGGGCCTCGACCACGCCGCGGGCGGAAGATTGGCTGTATCCCAAAAACTCCGTTTGGCTGAGGAAATCCGCCAACTCGTCCAGGGATCCCTGGGCTGTGAGGTCGATGGTTTGGTGGGCGGCGCGGGCCCGCTGCCGCTGTTTCTCCATTTCTTGTTCAAAGCCCTCCAGATCCACGCTGAAGCCGTGTTCCTGGGCAATTTCTTGGGTTAGCTCCAGCGGAAAACCGTAGGTATCGAAGAGCTTGAAGGCGTCGGCGCCGGAGATCTGCTTTGGCGAGCTGCTGTCACGGCGGGAAGATTCGACAGCAGTAAACAAATCCAGCAGTAGCCGTTCCCCCCGCTCCAGGGTTTTGAGAAACTGCTCTTCCTCCCGTTGCAGCTCGGTCTTGATCAGGGTTTCTCGCTCCCGCACCTGAGGATAGGCAGCCTCGGCCAACTGAATCGCGGTCTCGATCACCGGGATGGTGAAAGGCTCGCCGATCCCCAGCAACCGACCGTGGCGCACCATCCGCCGGATCAGCCGCCGCAGCACATAGCCCCGATCCACATTGGAAGGAAGCACCCCATCGGCAATCAAGTGCATCACTGCCCGCGCGTGATCCCCGATCACCTTCAGAGAGATCTGCTGCTCCGGGTTGGCCTTGGAGTAGTTCAGCCCGGCGATCCCAGCCGCCGTTTGAATGATGGGAAAGATCAAGTCCGTCTCGTAGTTGTTGGGCACCCCCTGCAACACTTGGGCCAACCGCTCCAACCCCAGGCCGGTGTCGATGTTTTGCTTGGCCAGCGGCATCAGGTGACCTTCGCTATCCCGGTTCAGCTCCATGAACACCAGGTTGTAGATCTCCAGAAAGCGGGAGTCATCCTCCAAATCGATCCGCTCATCCCCCAGCTCCGGCTTGAAGTCGTAGTAAATCTCAGAACAAGGGCCACAGGGGCCGGTGGGGCCGGCAGCCCAGAAATTATCCGCCTCTCCCATGCGCTGGATGCGGTGGGCCGGGATCCCTATCTCATCTCGCCAGAGGGCAAAAGCCTCCTCATCTTCGCGAAAGACGCTCACCACCAGCCGTTCCGGGGGCAGGCCGAACACCTCCGTCACCAGCTCCCAGGCCCAGGCGATGGCCTCCTTTTTGAAGTAGTCGCCAAAGCTGAAGTTGCCCAGCATCTCGAAGAAGGTGTGGTGGCGCGCCGTTCGGCCCACATTCTCGATGTCGTTGGTGCGCACACATTTCTGGGCCGTTGTAACCCGTGGGTACTCCGGATCCCGTTGCCCCAGGAAAATGGGCTTAAAGGGCAACATGCCAGCAATGGTCAGCAGCACCGTTGGATCTTCTGGCACCAAGGAGGCGCTGGGCAACACCTGGTGGCCCCGCTGAGCGTAGAAGTCCAGAAAAGTTTGCCGAATGGCGGCACCGGAAAGAGCTGGAAACATGACAGGCGAAGATGGCTGTATTCATCAATTCTAAGTTTTCCCTCTGCAGGGCAGTCCAGCCCTTGTTGTTCTCCTCTGTTCCACCAAACCCCATCCGCCGAAAACCTAAGCGATTTGTCCGATTAACCTCAGGGCGGGCAGACGCTAAGATCAGCCTATCTGAGGCAGTTGTGCAAGATTTGTTTCTTCTTGGTCTAACCTGTATGTATCTCTCACAACTTGCCTGCCGACTTCTTGGCTCCGTCTCGGTTGTCCGGATCGCCAGCCGGTAACCCCAAACTGGTATGCCCACTTGCTACTGCCTTAACCCTGCCTGTTTGCACCCGGAAAACCCGGCGGATGCCTCTACCTGTGCCTCTTGTGGCCATCCCCTCCTGCTGCGCAATCGCTACCGGGCCTTCAAGCGCATCGGCCAGGGGGGATTTGGCTCTACCTTTTTGGCGCGGGATGAGGACATGCCCTCCAAACCTTGGCGGGTGATCAAGCAGTTGCGCCCGGTCGAGGGATCCCCGCAACTGGCCAAGCTGGCGGAGGAGCTCTTCAATCGCGAGGCCCAAGTGTTGGAGCGCCTGGGCGAACATTCGCAGATCCCCAAGCTCTACGCCCACTTTCAGGAAGGCGACAAGTTCTACTTGGTGCAGGAATTTATCCAGGGCACCACCCTCTCCCAAGAAATGCGTCGCAATGGGCCCTTCTCCGAAAAACAAACCCGGCAGGTGATGCAGGAGGTGCTGCTGATCCTCAGCTATGTCCACAGCCAAAACACGGTTCACCGAGACATTAAACCCGCCAACCTGATTCGTCGCAAAGAAGATGGTCGATTGGTGCTGATCGACTTTGGGGCCGTCAAGCAGCTCGGCCCGGGCCAGGATTCGGCAGAAGAGGCGACGGCCATTCGCTCCCTTGGCTTTTCTCCCCCGGAGCAAGTAGCCGGCCAGGCGGTCGGTCCCTCTAGCGATCTCTATGCCTTGGCTGCCACCTGCATCAACTTGATGACGTTGGAATCTCCGGCCAAGTTTTATAACCATGAAACGGGACAGTGGGATTGGTCGGATTGCCTGCAGCTCAGCCCGGAATTCGACGCCATTCTGCACCGCATGTTGCAGCCGGCCATCAATCAGCGCTTTGCCACCGCCACCGAGGTCTTGCGGGCGCTGCAAGGGATCCCGGTGGAAGAAGCACCGATTGTGTTGCCCAACTCCCCCCTGTCTGCCAATCCCAGCACATCGGTGATCTCCGGCTACTGGGCCAAGCGCCGCTCAGGCGGTTTCTCGCCCACACCCCTACCTCAGTTCACTGCAGGGGGAATGACAGCCAGCAGCCCGCTATCCATCCCCTCTGAGTGGGGGAGCACCACCGGTTTTACCCAACTGGGCCGAGCCAGCAGCATCACAGGCAGCGGACGGATCAAGCCGGCTACCCCACCGCGGATCCCTTCCATGGCGGGGGCCGATCTACGGGGAAAGTCCTTTGCCAACCAAAACCTAGCCGGCTATGATTTGCGCCAGGCCGATCTGCGGGGGGCCGATTTCTCAGGGGCCAACTTGCAGGGGGCGGATCTGCGCGGCATCCTCTTCAACACCCCTCAACCCTACTGGCTGAGGGTTTTGATCCAACTGTCTGGATCGGCCAAAACATTGGGAGGGATCCTGACAGGCTTGGGGGGGCTGCTGGGCTCAGGGATCCTGGCCTTTTTGCTTGTCCGCCTGACCACGGGCAATTTGGTTTATGCGTTGGGAGCGGCTGGGATCGCCTTGGTGGTGGCCAGCTCGGTGATCTGGTCGATGGGCGGTGGGGTTCGTTTGGCTCGATACCCAGAAGAAAAGAGCAAGCGCTTCACCAACTTTTGCAAAGCAGATCTGCGAGGGGCACAGATGGACGAGAAGCTGCGGAAGTTTGCCCGTCGGCAGGGAGCCATTTTGAGCTGACGCAGGGCGGATTGCGGATCTGGCGGATCTGGAATTTTGCGTTGCGATCTTTAAGCTTTATAGATCTTTAATAGTTTTATAGTTGTTTCAGGTTAGGATGAGACGTCCGGGCTACTGCTCGCGCCAGCGGGACGGAGTCCTATCGCGCCGGCGGGACGGAGTCCTTAGAAAAGCCTTCTGGCCCTCCGCATTCAACGCTTTGTCCTAGTTTGAATCGAAATGACCACAAAACCATACAAAGAGAAAAGTTCAAGAGCTCAAGCCATTGAAGGGGGTGGAGAGGCCCATCTGCGAAGCGATTGATTGACCTGTTCCATCAAAGCTCGGCAGGCCACGGTCTTGCCCTGTTGCCGATCCCCAGCTTGGTCGTAAAAGACAATACCATCGGCCCGAGAAAGGCCCAACGCCAAGAACAACAGCTCCAAGACCCCAAAAGAAGCGGTCTCCAGCTCCGGCGCTCGATCCTTAAGCTCTGCCAGCGTGGTGTGGGCATCTTCCAGGTGGCCGAAGGCCGGGATCCACAGATGGGTCGTCGGCTGGGATCCCTCTGAGGATGAGTCGCCAGCAGCAGGATCCTCGACCACCCGCACCGTCAGCCAGCCGCCATCGGGGTAGCGCAAGGTGGTGTATTGCAGGTGATCCAGGTGTTGGGCCACCTGAGTGAGCACATCCGCCACCTGTTGCATCGCCGCCGTCGGGATCCCGTTTTGGGGAGCAGTATCCACAAGGGTTGCGGCCTGTGCTGCCAAACTAACCACCATGATTGACAACAATCCTCATTCACATCCAGAATAGATATTCGCAGCGATTGGGGCTGTAGTTCAATTGGTTAGAGCACCGCCCTGTCACGGCGGAAGTTGCGGGTTCGAGCCCCGTCAGCCCCGTACTCTTGAGAACACTCTAGCTTAGTCGCTCCCCTGCAGCCTCATATCTCCAGACTGATCTGATTTCTGATGGAGACTGCTGCGCAACGCGGTCGGCCTGGGGTTTAAGCTTCGGCGGTGGGGCCACTCTAAAATGGGGCTTAGTCCAGGGGAAAAACCATGCAGTATCGCAGATTTGGGCGTACCGAGCTGTCTATGCCCGTGCTGAGCTGTGGTGGCATGCGCTATCAACACAGCTGGCAAGATACTCCTTGGTCAGGGATCCCAGCGGCAAGCCAGCAGAACCTGGAGGCGACGATTCGCCGGGCCTTGGAGGTGGGCATCAACCACATCGAAACTGCCCGCGGCTATGGCACTTCTGAAATGCAGTTGGGCCGCATTTTGCCGCTCTTTCCCCGGCAAGATCTGATTGTGCAGACGAAAATTGGCCCCAGCGCCGACCCGCAGCAGTTCCTGGCCAAGTTCGAGCAATCGATGAGCTACTTGAACCTCGATTATGTGGATCTGCTGGCCATCCACGGGTTGAACACCTGGGAAGACTTGGAACACAGCCTGCGTCCAGGGGGGTGCCTGGAGGTGTGTCAGCGCCTAGTACGGCAGGGACGGGTGCGTTTTGTCGGCTTCTCCACCCATGGGCCAACGGAGTTGATTGTGGAAGCCATACAGTCAGGGGGCTTTGATTACGTCAACCTACACTGGTACTTTGTCAACCAAACCAACTGGCCCGCCATTGAGGCTGCCGCCCAGCAGGATATGGGGGTATTCATCATCAGTCCCTCGGATAAGGGGGGCAAGCTTTACGATCCGCCCGCCAAGCTGGTGCAGTTGTGCCAACCCCTCAGCCCGATGGTCTTCAACGACCTGTTCTGTCTGTCCCATCCCCAGGTTCACACCCTCAGCATTGGGGCGGCCCGACCCAGCGATTTTGATGAGCACCTGCGGGCGGTGGAGCTGTTGGATCGGGCTGATGAGCTGTTGCCGCCGATCCTGGCCCGCCTAGAGCAAGCTTTGATCGAGCAGGTGGGGGAACACTACGCCAAAACTTGGCACCAGGGCCTGCCTCGCTACGACCAAACCCCCGGACAAGTGAATATCCCGTTCATTCTGCTGCTGCGCAATTTGGTCTTGGCCTATGACTTGGTGGACTATGCCAAGAGCCGTTACAACCTGTTGGGCAATGCCGGCAGTTGGCTCCCCGGCCAGCGGGCAGACAAAGTGGATGCCGAAGCCCTGCGACCCTATCTCATCCACAGCCCCCACCGCGACCGGATCCCGGCCTTGTTGCATGAAGCCCATCGCCTGCTCTCTGGAGCTGAGGTGAAGCGCCTATCTCAGAGCTAGCTTGCTCAGGGATCCCCCCGTTTGACGGTATTAAAATGCTTCCGCAAGAGATTCAAGACTACATCGTTTTATTGAGAAACTCCGTGTTGCAAGAACAGTTACTGAGTTAGATGAGAGTCTGGCAACACTAGCCCCACCGCATCTGTAGACGCAAGAGGAGTACCATTGCGATGGCCAGCCTTTTACTGTGGCCTGTTTGGCATGGTTGTAGGTGATTGAGATAACAGTCGCCGACCTTTCGGATTGCCAACGGATGTGCCGTCACTTTTATCGGATAGGCCGCACTCTCTTGGATCTGGACGCTGCCAAAACCGTTCGGGATCAACCCACCTGGTTTGAGGCTCCATCTTAAGGTCAGGGGCAGGAACCTGTTTGCCAGCAGCCTCAATCCCCTTGGACAGAGTGCTCTCAGCCACCCAACCCCATCGCTTCAATTTGATGAATGTAGTCGGGGGGAAGCCCATGCTCTCGTGCCCCCTTCAAGATTCCTTGAAGATATCCCTCGCTTGGGATCAATGAATCATCAATGAATGAATCTCCCGCCACGTAAGTCATTGCTTCGATCACTTCACCCTCATCGCTTCGAACCTGAACCTGCTGGCGACGGTAATGACCTCCCGGAATTCCTTCATACCGATCCATCCTCTCCAGCCTGTCCGAGCTGCACAGATAGGCAACTCCCCACACAACCCCAGAGGGATCCCGGACAATGTTGGCCTTGCCGGTTCCATCGTTGCCGCGCTTGTTGAACGTCAGGCGGTATCCCTGCAAACGAGCACGCCTAGCTTCCTTGAAATCAACAGCACGGTGTCCCATCTGCTGGGCATCTAGGTTACTTCCGTATGCAAAATACCACTGCTCACTCATCTCTAGTTCCCTTGGTGTCGGGTGAACCCGCCTACCCAGAATTACACTGAGATATTGAGCACATTAGCATCACGGGATCCCGCCCCTCCATGAGCTACTTGGTTATCGACACCGAGGGCAACGCCAACCTGGAAGAGATCGCCCTTATCGACAGCAGCGGCAAGCTTATTTACCATGCCTACACCCAAGAATACTCGCCCCACCACCCCCAGCCCAAACCTTTGGCCCAAATCGTTGCTGACCTGCGGCGCTTGGCACAAGGCAAGACTCTTGTTTTCCACCATGCAGATCACGACCTAAAAATCCTTAAACAAGCCTTTGACCAAGTTAACCAAGATTGGCTTCCTAACCCCATCTTCTGTACTTGGTCAGCCGCCAAGCAATGTTTTCCCAACCTTGCCGGTTACAGCCTAGAGTATCTCAGCAAACATCTCGGGATCCAACTGGAGAGCGGTTACTTCAACTCCAAACTGGCCCACGACGCCAGCTACGATGCCCTCTTTACCTACCACCTCTATCGCCACCTCACCCACGCTCAGCTCAAAGCCCAGAATGTTCCCAATCCTTTCGCCAACAGCAGAGTTGACAATCCCTTTCAGCATTATCCCGACGAGACCACCATCTATCAGCCTCAGTACCAGCAGCTCACTGCCACCCTACAGGACATCCAACGGGATCCCAACCACCAGAGCCGAGGGGTTGTCTTACTGGGAGAACCTGGATCCGGCAAGACCCACCTGATCATGCGGGTGGCCCAAAACCTCCTGCGCCACAACCGTCTCCTGTTTATCCCTCAGCCCACCCATCCCGACAACATCTACCACCACATCTACAGCCACACCCTGGAATCCCTGCGCGAACGGGTAGATGCCCATCACCACACCCAGCTCGACTACTTGATTGCCAAGAGCTTTGTGGAAATCTTGAAAACCTTCCCCCAAACCTCAAAAACTGAAGAGCTTCTCTCCCTTCTCACGGCGGATCCCCTCAACCTCTTTCATCGCCTGGGAGCAGAAGGCAGCGAGCGTCGTCGTCAGCAATGGCAAGCCATTGAAAAACTGGTTCTGCGCTGGTGGGCAGAGCAAAACTTCCTTACCGGTTCCACCGAAAACATTCTCAAGGGCATCATCAAATACTGCAGCTACAGGGATCCCAACCGCCGTCACCAGATCATCCGCTGGCTCAGCGGTACCGACCTGGATCCTGAAGAAACCAACTTGATTGGGTTGCCCCCTTGGAGTGCAGATCTGGATCGCAACACCTTTGCCCTAGAAGGGATGAAAGTCATCGGCAGGCTTTCGCTGCTCGACCAGCCCCTGATCATTGTCTTCGACCAATTGGAAGCTTTGGGCCGAGAGGAAAATCGAGATATCCTTCTCAACTTTGGCGATGCTCTAAAAGAGCTTTTTACCCGTATTCCCAACAGTCTGTTTATCCTCAATCTGTTCCCCGACCGTTGGCAACATTTCCAAACCCAATTTGACCGGGCTACCGTCGATCGCCTCTCCCAAACCGTCCTCTCCCTAGATCTCCCCTCTCTTCCCCAGCTTCAAACCCTTCTGCAAACCCGTCTGCCCTCAGGGATCCACCTCCAAGCTCTCTTTACCGCCGATGACCTCAGCGATATCCTCAGCCAACCCTCGATCCGGGCCATTCTCAACCGGGCCTCAGCCTACTATCGCCACTACATCAACGGGATCCCTCTCCCTCCCCAGGTGCAAGTTGTACCCACTGCCAGCAATCTAGCCGCCCGTGTCCAGCGGCTCGAAACTGAGCTGCAAACCCTCAAACAACTGCTCATCCCCCTTCTGCCTGCCCACGGCCCCTCCATCGTTCTATCTCCACCCCTTCGGGATCCCAGCCCATCTGCCGATCTTGTTGAGACGCTGGATCCCTATCTCCGCACCACTGAGGCTCAGCTCCGCGCCGCCTATCCCCAAGAGGCGATCATCGACAGCACAGCCGATATCGGCAAATTGCGCACCATCGTCAATGCCCTGCAAGGGATCCATCCTGTCCCCATGAGTGCCCTGAAGCTGGGCAAACGCAAGCTTCCAGATCACCTCTATTTCCCCAGCCAAAAGCGGGTGATTGCCTTTATCCAAGTGGCTGCTGGCAGCATGTATTGGCAGGTCAATAACTTCAACCAATTGGTGATTGCTCACCCTGGGCTTCAGTTTCTCTTGCTGCGGGACGCCCGCCTCAAGCCTCCTTCTCCAACAGCTACTGCCACCCAAGCGGCCTTGGCTGCCCTCAACAACAGCCCTAATGGCAAGTATGAGCTGCTCACCAAAGAGGATCGCATTCACCTGGAGCTGATGTACAGAATGATCACCGACATCCAAAACCGCGACTTGGAGCTAGACCTGACCTCAGCCGTTCGGTATTATCTTGACCACAGGGATCCCCCCCTTATTGCCTGGATCCTGGGCCGTGATTAAGCGCTCCAGATCCGTCGAAACCCCATGTTGTTCAAGGTCGGCTCCGCATCGGGATCCAGCACCGTAAAACCGGGATCCCATATTGTCCGGCCAAGCTTGTGACCTGATTCTTAAGGCTGCCGATCAACGGAGCCAATGGCAAGGGATTGACAGCGGAGCCAAAGTACCTCAAAGTTTCCAGCATAGTGGGCTTTGTCCGGCTCAAGCCCTCCCCTGATTACTCAGTATCGGAGCGGCGGGATTTGAACCCACGACCCCCACTACCCCAAAGTGGTGCGCTACCAAGCTGCGCTACGCCCCGACGCACTTACGGGTAGAAGCCCATGAAGTGCCTAGCTAGTCTAGCATCGGATCGCGGCCAGAGTTAACCCCAAGCTGCGGGATCCCGTGGAAAACATGCTAGCTTAGTTAAGCCGTTAAGAAATCGCACGCCTGAACCACCGGGTGTCCTTACAGCCCTTTCGCGGTTTGCTGCAACAGCTCCTGAGTTCCTTGCCAATGGGGGTAGAGCGCTC
Source organism: Thermostichus sp. MS-CIW-38 (assembly GCF_054058415.1). Lineage (NCBI taxonomy): Bacteria > Bacillati > Cyanobacteriota > Cyanophyceae > Thermostichales > Thermostichaceae > Thermostichus > Thermostichus sp. MS-CIW-38. The sequence goes on from NZ_JBSSAH010000038.1 coordinate 10,871, forward strand.
TGTGCAGGTAACCGGCGGGAAGGCCGTAACTGGGATCCGTTCGGGCGGAGGCTAACCCGTAGGAGAGGAAAAACTCATGAGCGTAGTCAGTTTGCCTCAACTGTTGGAGGCAGGGGTTCACTTCGGCCACAAGGCCAGCCGCTGGAACCCGAAAATGCGGCCCTACATCTTTACCGAGCGGAACGGCATCCACATTATCGATTTGGTGCAGACGGCCCGCTATCTGAACGAAGCCTACGAGTATGTGCGGGATGCTGCTGACAGGGGTTGGCGCTTCCTGTTTGTGGGCACCAAACGGCAAGCTGCCGGGATCATCGCTCAAGAGGCTCGTCGCTGTGGCAGCTACTATGTCAACCAGCGCTGGTTGGGGGGTATGCTCACCAACTGGGCCACCATCAAAACCCGCATCGACCGCCTCAAAGAAATTGAGGAGATGGAGAGCAGTGGTCTTCTGGATCGCCTGCCCAAACAAGAGGCCAGCCGTCTGCGGCGAGAGTTGGCCAGGCTGGAAAAGTACTTGGGCGGCATTAAAACGATGCGCAAGCTCCCCGATGCGGTGATCATCGTCGATCAGCGGCGGGAGGCCAACGCCGTTCAGGAATGTATCAAGCTGAACATCCCGATCATCTCACTCCTGGACACCAACTGCGACCCCGATCTCAGCGATATCTTCATTCCCTCTAACGACGATGCCATTCGAGCGATTAAGCTGATTGTAGGCAAGCTGGCGGATGCCATCTACGAAGGGCGGCATGGGCAGCTCGACACCGTTGAGGAGGATGAGTACGACTACGAAGGGGCGATGGATCTGGACGACGACATGCTGGAAGACATGGAGGACGAAGAAGAAGGAGAAGCCGAGGAAGGCTAGACCGAGGGCAGGGATCCCGTGCAATCCGGGCACTTCCCTGCCTGTTCCCTATCCAGAGGCGTGTATTCTTGAAATCTAGGTTTACAATTCTACCGAAGCCCGCTCATTCTCACTCATATCCCGCCACATTCTTCCCGTTCTTTCATTCGAGGAGCCCTCATGAGCATTGATGCCAAACTGGTCAAAGAGCTGCGCGAAAAGACGGGCGCAGGCATGATGGACTGCAAAAAAGCCCTGGAAGATTCCGGTGGCGATATGGAGAAAGCCATCACCTGGCTGCGACAGAAAGGGTTGGCAGGGGCAGCCAAAAAGGCCAGTCGCGTCGCGGCAGAGGGGGCAGTTGACAGCTACATCCACTTCGGCAATCGAATTGGGGTGTTGGTGGAAGTGAACTGCGAGACGGACTTCGTGGCCCGCAGCGAAGATTTTAAGAAACTGGTGCAAGACATCGCCAAGCAGATTGCCGCCTGCCAAAACGTAGAATACGTCAGCGTTGACCAGATCCCTGCTGAAGTGGTGGAGCGGGAAAAAGCCATTGAAATGGGCAAAGAAGATCTGGCCAATAAGCCGGAGAACATACGCGAGAAGATCGTGCAAGGTCGCATCGAAAAGCGCCTGAAAGAGTTATCCCTGTTGGATCAACCCTTTATTAAAGATTCCTCGATCACGGTGGAGGAATTGGTCAAGCAGCACATTGCCAAACTGGGGGAAAACATTCGGGTGCGGCGGTTTGTGCGCTTTGTCCTGGGAGAGGGGATCGAGAAAGAAGAAGTGGATTTTGCTGCTGAGGTTGCCGCTCAAGCCGGTCTCAAGCCGGCAGAGGCCCCCAAAGTGGAAGAGACTCCACCCGCTCCTCCTGAAGAACCTGCCCCAGAACCGGCCCCTGCTGCCGAGAGCAAGCCGGCCAAAAAAGGCTCCGCCAAGAAAAAGAAATAGCCGGTCAAGGCTGAGCTGTAGGGCCATGTCGGCGGTGCAGAGGCGTTGAAACTGCGTTATGGAGAGTGTGGGCACCTCTATGTCGGCAGTTCTATAACCACTACGCTTGGGTATCCCTTGGGGGAAAGGCTAGGTTATGCATGCAAATGTTCTGATCCTCCCGCCTTGGCAGGGTTAACTCCAGCACGCTAAGGTAGCAGACGGCCTTTTTGGATCCCGGGCATGAGTTTTATCTTGCGCAATGCGTTAATTCCCACCGCCACCGGCTACGAAACCGCAGATGTGCGAATCGAGGGGGAACGGATTGCTGCCATAGGCAGAGGGTTACCCGCAATGGGCGCAGACAGCCTGGAACTGGATGCCAGTAACCAACTCTTGCTGCCGGGCTTTGTCAATGCCCACACCCATTCTTCCGAAATGTGGCAACGAGGGATCATACCGCCCTATCCGCTGGAGCTGTGGCTGGCACAACTGCACGAGTACTCGCCGCCGGATCCGGAAAAAATCTATCTCAGCGCGCTGGGGACGGCGGTGGAAACCCTGCTGACGGGGGGCACCTCGGTGGTGGATCATCTGGTGTTGATCCCAGGCCAAGAGTTGGCCACCATTGAGGCGGCGGTACGGGCCTACCGAGAAGTCGGGATCCGCGCCTTCGTGGGCCCCTTGATCCAGGATCAGGCTCTCTCTCGGGGGTTGCCCAGCAGCTCCTCTTGGGATCGGGAGCCGGAAACCTATCCCCTCTCCACAGCAGAGGTGCTGGCCATTGTGGAAGAGGCGGTGCAGCGCTTTCACCGGCCAGAAGAGGGCATTACCCTCATGGTGGCTCCCACAGGGATCCAACTGTGCTCAGACGAGCTGTTCAAGGGCTGTGCGGAGTTAAGCCAGAAGTATGACCTACCCCGCCACGCCCACCTGTTGGAAACCCGCGCCCAGCAGATGTTGGCCCAGGAAAAGTACGGCTGTAGTGCTGTGGAGCATCTGGAGCGCTTGGGCTACCTAGACCGGAAAACTTCCTTGGCCCACTGCGTCTGGCTCAGCGATGCCGATATCGAGATCTTGGCCCGCACCGGCTCTACCGTTGTTCACAACCCCCTGAGCAACCTGCGCCTGGGCAGCGGCATTGCCCCCATTTTGAACTATCGCCGGGCAGGGGTGAACGTGGCCTTTGGCTGCGATGGATCCGCCAGCAACGATTCCCAGGATCTCCTGGAGGCCATCAAAATCGGCACCATCCTGCACAACATCACCGATCCCGACTACCGCCACTGGATCTCGCCCCGCGAGAGTGTGGAGATGGCCTCCCGCGGTGGGGCCATTGGCCTGGGGCTAGGGGAGGAGCTGGGATCCCTGGAAGTGGGCAAGCAAGCGGATCTGGTGCTGTACGATCTCACCCAACTGTCGCTGTTGCCCCGTACCGATCCCATTGGGCTGCTGGTGTTGGGTCGGCCCACCCAGGCAGTGCATAGCGTTTGGGTGCGAGGAAAACAGGTGGTGTCCAGCGGAGCCGTGACGACGGTGGATGTGGCCAAGCTGCGGCAGGATCTGTTTGCCCACAGCACCTGGGATCCCTCCCGCCGCTCCCAGCAGGTGGCACAGCTGGAGGCCCGCTACCGCCGCGTGATGGGTTTGCCGGCATAGCCATGGCAGGGATCCCTGCGGGTTCAGAGGTCGACTGGTCCAGAGCCACTGCGCAGGTGAAACGACAGGCCCTGGCCCTGGGTTTTGACAAAGTCGGCATTGCCAGCATAGAGGATCCCCCCGACTTGCGGGGTCTGCAAGCTTGGCTGGCTGCGGGCATGGCCGCCGACATGGCCTGGATGGCCGATCCCCGGCGAATGGATCCAAAGCAGGTGCTGCCGGGGGTGCAGTCGTTGGTCTGTGTGGCTTTGAATTACTACACCCCCATCCGCCACAGCCAGGATCCCGGCAAGGGCAAGATCTCCCGCTACGCTTGGGGTCGAGATTATCACCGCGTGTTGGGACGGCGGCTCAAACAACTCCACCTCTGGATGCAAGCCCAGTTCCCAAATCATACGGGTCGATTCTACGTGGATACCGGCCCGGTGGCGGAAAAGCCCTGGGCCATGCAGGCGGGCTTGGGTTGGATCGGCAAAAACAGCCTGTTGCTCACCCGCGAGTACGGCTCCTGGGTGTTTCTGGGAGTGATCCTGACCACCCTGCCGTTGCTCCCTGACCAGCCCCACACCGCTCACTGCGGCACCTGTACCCGCTGCCTAGAGGCTTGCCCCACGCAGGCCATCGTCAGCCCAGGGGTGGTGGATTCCCGCCGCTGCGTTGCCTACCACACTCTAGAAAGCCACGCTGAGCGGATCCCTGCCAAGATTGCCCAGAACCTGCACAACTGGGTGGCCGGCTGTGACATCTGCCAGGAGGTCTGCCCTTGGAACCAACGCTTTGCCCAACCCAGTGGGATCCCGGATTTTCAGCCTTACCCTTGGAACGTTGCCCCCGATCTCCAGGAGCTGGCCCGGATCGATGATCGGGAATTCGACCACAAGTTTCCGGCCTCTGCCCTGCGCCGGCTCAAGGCCCACCGCCTGCGCCGCAACGCCCAAGCAGCCCTGGAAGGCAATTCCAGCTCTGCAGCTGGCAGCAACGATTTGGAAGCCCCCTCTACTTAACTTGGATACGCTTTCCTAGCAGGATCTTGCGGCCTCGAGGCCGGCGCCAGAAAATGGTGGGGCTATTGTCTCTGGGCCAGGGACGCAAGCTAACATACATGCCCTACCCTCTTTCTGAGGCCACAGTGCTGGGCCGCCATGGTCTTGCTCTCGTGGGAGCGGTTTTGCGCAAAGGACGTGTGGACTTGGTGCAGGAGTTTACCCACCGCTTTGTTTGAGCTGGATCGACTCAAACACAGTAGCCCCACCTAAAACACGGTCATTTCAAGCTAGATTAGGACACTCCGTAAACTACCCGGCTCCGACCGCTAAGCGGTACGGAGCGGGCTTTCAGTAGCCCTGAGCCTGTTCTGCTCTACCAGAGAACAAAACAAGCCCGGACCTCTAGGCTGGTTTACGACAGCCCCCAAGAGCGCAATCACATTCGCACCATTCAAATCCGCATCCCCTTCCCATCCACAGTGCCCACACTTGAACGACTTGCCACTGCGGTAGGATTGCGCAGGGTCGGGATGGATGTGCAAACACCGGTGGCAGGTCTGCGACGTGTAAGCAGGCGGCACAAGAATCAGAGAAACCCCTGCAACCCTCGCCTTGTATTCCAGAAATTGACGTAGTTGGTAGAACGCCCAACTGTTGGCCCTGCGCCTTTCGGTTTTGCTGCGTGGCTGTTGATTGACCCTTTCCCGGATCCCTGTCAGGTCTTCCAGAGCAATAGCGCTGTTGGTAGCTTTTGCCCTAGAGACAATAGCTTTGGAGATGCGATGATTGACCCACGTTTTTGCTACGCAACGCTGACGCGACTGAAAGCGTCTCTCCTTGCCAGACAGCCGTTGCAACAGTTCTCTGCATCTGCGCCGCGAACTGCGTGTGCCCTTGCTGGCTTTGCGTTGGAGTACCGCCCTCAACCGGGAGTAGTGGTCTCGGACTCTGTTCAACTGCTGTCCATTCCAGTTATCACCCTCTGACGTATGGGCAATATCTGTCCTTCCAAAGTCCACCCCGATCACCTTGTCGGTATCTTGTTGCTTGGGTGGTTTTTTCTCTACGCAAATCTGGATGTAGTAGGAGCCATCTTTGCGCTTGACCAGGGTGGCAGCTTTGGGGTTGGAACCAGCCAGCATCCCACGCTGGTAGTTGCCAATGGCCAGTTCAAAGCGTTCTCTCCCTTCCACCGTGGTGAGCGACACCGTCCAGTCTTTTTGACGGAACGAAAAGATGCGAGCGTCGTAGGTAACAAAGCCGCTCTTAAACTCCTTGACGGGACGCTTTTTCTGCTTAGCCACTTTGCGGGAACCCGCTACCCGTCTGCACACCTGTTGAGCCAAGTTACTGGACAAGCCAAACCGGGCTCGAATCTCGTAGTAGCAAAGGGATTGCAGCTTGACCGCGTTGACGATCTTCTCCGGCGTGTTCTGGTTGACCCAATTCAAGGCTTGGCCAAAAGCCTCCAAAGTCGCGTCCAATTTGGCGGCTTGCGACGGGGACACCTTGAGCTTGCAGGATATGGTCAGGACTTGGCTCATAAGTTCATTGTACTTCATCAAAGCGCATTCCTCCCGGCAGTGACCCTACGGGTACAGTGCGGGGCTCCTGCGATTTCTAGCTGAACGCTCGGCGCCGCTTCCGCGACCATCCCTGGCTCCTTTCCCTCTGGGAGAGGGGGCAATGCAAACAACTGTAGATTTGTACTGAGATGACCTTGAGAGTTTTGGACTAGAGCTGGGTGGAGCTCTCCTAAGACTAGGTAGCCCGTAGCTGCACCGGCATAACCAAATAACAGAGCCGCATTGCCCCAAGGGGCTTCCAGATGGCCGGCTGCGTGGCGCCGTTTAGCTCCAGGCTCACCTGCTGCGTATGAAACACCCTGAGGGCATCCAGCAGGTAACGCACATTGAAGGCCAGCTCCAGGTCAGGACCAGACATCTGCACTGGCAACGATTCCTCGCCACTGCCCACATCGGGCGCCTCGGTGCTGATGCGCAGGGTTTGGGTTGCGGCAGAAAGATTGAACTTGACGATGTCGTTTCTTTGGGCAGCAAGTACTCCCACCCGTTCCAGCGACTCAATCAAAGGCCGACGCTCCAGGGTTATCTGCCGCTCAAATTGCCTGGGAATCAGGCGGTTGTAGTCGGGATATTGGCCCTCCAAAAGGCGGCTGGTGATCCGCTGTTGGCACTGCGTTTTGCTGGCGCGAGGAGGCAGCACAAACTGCACCTGGGATCGGTCAAACCTCAGCTCCACCGTAGAGGCGACGGTCTGGGTGCCGAGGATGCGCTCCACCTCTCGCAAAGTGCGAGCGGGAATGGTGAAATCCAACCCTATTTCCCCATGGGCCGAAGCAACCGGGATCCCTTCGGCCTCCACCTGCACCATCGCCAGACGGTGCCCATCGGTGGCTGCAAACTCCAGGCAAGGGGGATCCCCCGCCAAGAGCTTGACATGCACCCCTGTGAGCACCTGCTTGGTCTCATCTCCAGAGGCCGCAAAAAGGGTTTGGCCGATCCCTTGCAACAGGCTCTCGATGGGCAGCTCCAGGGCCTGAGCTGTTGGGCTTTCCTCCCCCACAAAATCGCCATCTGCGTCGGCGGTGCGGAGCAGTATTTCCGGTAGGGTGGGGTACTCTTCAGCCGACATGCTGCGCACTTGGTACTGGCCGGCTGCCGACATGAGAATCACAGGGGCACTCTCCTTGGCTTGGCTGCTCGCGTCAAGAGTCACTGGGCCGCTGGGCAGACGGCTGACGATGTCGCTGAGCAGCTTGGCCGGCAGGGTGGTGCGACCGGATCCCCTGACCTGAGCCTCGAACTCGCTGCGAATGCACAAGTTCAAGTCAAAGGCAGTGAGGGCAACCCGTTGAGTTTCCGCATCGACCTCTACCAACACGTTGGCCAAAACGGGCAGGGCGGGGCGGCTGGCCACAGCCCGTCCAACGGAAGTGAGGTGGTGGCTGAGATCGGCTTGCTCGCAGGTGAAGCTGAAACCCTCCGGAGACGAGTCCACGGCCCCGTCAAGGTATCCCTCCCCACGCTGAGGAGCTGCAGTCTTGCTGCTGCGCAACACTGCCGCAAATGACTCGGCCTCGAGTTCTCGATCCACAGGACGTTGAGCTTGCACCATGGGGGGCACTTGAGGGCTGCACACGCAGATCCTACACCGACTGCCCCGGTTGGATCCCTTCCCTTGCGGTCGAGTTTTGGAAAATTTGCCTCGCGCGTAGGACAGATCTGAAATTTCGATCCCTGCCTAATTTAATTTTTTGATCTAGTAGTAGTAGGGGCTGTGGAAACTGTGGAAAGTGATCGTCAACACCTTGCGCCATGAGCTTTTGAGCTTATTCCCCACCTGTGGAAAAACTGTGGATAACTTGGCCACTTTTCCACAGAGTATTTATACCTGTTAATAACTTGGGGGGTTTTTCCACAGGTTTTCCACAAATTTTTCAGGTTTTTCCACAGGTTTTCCACAGGCTAATGTTGTGATTTCCTGACAAATTCATAAAAATTAACACACAGTCAGTGTAGGATCCCGTAATGTAGTGAGTCCTCCCCCTAGATATGGCCAGGAACTCCATCGGAGCTTGGGCGGGCTTCGCTGGATTTCCCCAGGTTTTCCACAGGCTATCGAAGGAAGCCTGGGACGTCGCTCTAGGCTGGTTGGTCTTGTCTGGTCGCCTGTGAGCCAACACGGGATCCTTAGCAAGACACAAGAAGGGCAGAAAAGCGCTCTGCGCTGCTGGAGGCGGCAAAGAAGGTCAGGATGGGGCAGCGCCTGACCTAAAGCGGACCCGCAAGCGACTGTAAAGCTGTCGCAGAAGCAGGTCGCGAAGGAAGGGCATCAAAATCCGTACCTACGAGGGGCCGGCTGTGGGTCGACGGGATCCGTTTTGGTGATGGCGGGAGCGCAGCACGATCACGTCAGAAAGCTGGCGCAGTTGACTTTGAACCTGGGTGAGCTGTTTCTTATCACGTACATCGATACAGAGATCGATCAGGGCGGTGCGGTTGGCAAAAGTTTGTACCTTAGCATTGCGAACATTAATGCCTTGATCCGATAGGCGGGAAAGGATGTCCCGCAGCACCCCGACGCGGTCGATAACCTCCAGATGCAGTTCTACCGGGTAGATCTGGGTGCTCTGCCGCAGTTGCTCTTCGTTCCAGCGTACTGGCACCAGGCGTTCCCCCGAAACCTGAGCCACCCGTGGACAGTCCTGATGGTGGATACTAATACCCTTAAAGCGGGTGACCACGCCCAAGATCGGATCCCCCGGCAGCGGATTACAACACTTGGCCAACTGGTGTTTCAGACCCTCCACCCCCAGAATGGGAGATTGGGATTTGATAGAACTGGGAGCCGCAGAAGCCCGTGGCAACAACAGCTTGGATCCCTCAAGCGATTCCTCCTCTGTGGGAGCAGATACTGCCGGCCTGCTGACCTCCTGCAGCCGATGGATCACCAGCGTGGGGGTTGTCTCACCATAACCCAGAGCGGCTAACAAATCCTCTACGCTGGCGTAGTTGAGCTTTTCGGCCACCTTCTGCATCCGCTCTGATTTGAGCAGGGCATCAAAGCCCGTTTTGCCCAGCTCCCGCTCCAGCAAATGCCGGCCCCGCGCGATGTTTTGCTCGCGATTGGAGCGCTTAAACCATTGGCGAATGCGATTGCGGGCAGAGCTGGTGGCAACGAAATTGATCCAGTCCAGGCTGGGATGGGCATTTTTGTGCGTGATGATCTGCACAATGTCGCCGTTGCGCAGGCGGGTATCCAGGGGCACGATCTTGTTGTTTACCCGCGCTCCTGCACAGTGATCCCCAATTTCGGAGTGGATGCGATAGGCGAAGTCCACCGGACAGGATCCCTGGGGCAGGGCCAGCAAGTCCCCCTTGGGCGTGAAAACGTAAACCTCGCTCTCAAACAGATTCTCGCGAAGGGTGTCCAGATACTCTTTGTCGTCTTTGAGGTCGTTTTGCCACTCCAAGAGCTGCCGCAGCCAGGTGAAGCGCTCCTCGTCCGCCTTGACGGTGGTGCTGCCGGCCTCCTTGTACTTCCAGTGGGCGGCGATCCCGTACTCAGCCACGCGGTGCATCTCTTCGGTGCGGATCTGCACCTCCACCGGTCTTCCCTGCGGGCCAATCACCGCCGTATGCAAAGATTGGTAACGATTGGCCTTGGGCAGACCAATGTAGTCTTTGAAACGCCCAGGGATGGGGCGAAAGCAGTTGTGAACGACTGCCAGCACCCGATAGCACTCGCTGTTGGTATGTACGATTACCCGAACTGCTGAGAGATCGTAAATCTCGTGAAATTCTTTGCGCTGCTGCTGCATCTTGCGATAGATGCTGTACAAATGTTTGGGCCGCCCGCTGATCTCGAAATGTTCCAGCCCCGCTTGAAGAAGGTTCTGCCGCAGCTCTTCGATAAAAGCTTGGATCTCGGCCTCTCGCTCGGCGCGCTTGGCGTTGACCAATTCCTGAATCTTCCGGTAAGCCTCGTAGTCCAGATACTTAAAAGCCAAGTCTTCCAGTTCCCATTTGAAGTGCCAGATCCCCAGCCGGTTGGCCAAAGGGGCGAAAATTTCCATTGTTTCGGCTGCAATCTGCCGTTGCTTGCTGGGGGAGAGATACTGCAGGGTGCGCATGTTGTGCAAGCGATCCGCCAGCTTGACCACGATGACTCGAATGTCTTTGGCCATGGCCACAAACATGCGGCGGAAATTTTCCGCTTGCTGCTCGGTTTTGCTGGAGAAATTGAACTTAGAGAGTTTGGTAACTCCTTCTACCAGTAGGCGAACTTCAGAGCCGAATTCAGCTTCCAGGGCTTCTGGGGTAACTTCTGTATCCTCAATAACATCGTGCAAAAGGCCGGCTGCCACTGTCACCGCATCTCCCCCCAGCTCCCGCAGGAGAGTGGCCACGGCTACCGGATGGGCAATGTAGGGATCCCCTGATTTGCGTTTTTGGCCCTGATGCAAACAGTAAGAAAACTCAAAGGCACGGCGCAGCAGATTGGCTTCTTCAGCCGTGTAAGGCCGCAGCCCATCGCCGGGATCCTCGGCACCGGAAAGCAGAGCACGCAGCCACCCTGGCACCTCAAAACCGAGGCTATTCAGGTCGAGACCTCCATCTGAGGTGGCAATGACAGCCGTCTGACCCATGCGAACCCGGCGAAAAGGGATGTTTGATTACTGACTATAGTTCATCCAGCTTAACCGCCGACAGATCAAGAGGGAAAAAACGGGTGGAATAGAAAGAAGCATTGGCTGTCTGCCAACGTCGACCGCTTGCCATCCTCGGCAGATCGAGGCTTAGTCTTCGCCCCACTCCTCGCAGTCGCCGATTAAATCGCAGAGGGGATCCGAGGGGCAGTAGTCTTGCAGCTCCAGCTCTTGGGCAATCGCCTGCCACTCCCGCTGCGGGAAAAAGGGTTGCAGGTGGGCAATGGCTGCAGAGCGGCGTAAGACCCCCTGCTGAATGAGGCGACGAGCTTCCTCCTGGATGGCCTCAACCGCATAGTGGGTGGCTTGTAAAGTGGGCATAGCTTAACCTACACGTGGAATGGATGGGACGCACCGAAGGGTCAGGGAAAATCTTGCCTCGCTACCCCCATCATAGAACTGGGTCTCGTTTCGTAGCAAGAGATACAAGTTTGTATTGCAGGCAACCTTAAGGCCCGCTTAAAAGCCCAAGCCATCGGCTCCTGCGGTCACTATGCCTTTTTCTGGGTTCAGAGTGACGATAGATCCATCCCGGATTAAGCGGGTAGCATCCTTGACCCCCACCAGCACCGGCACCCCCAGCCGCAGGCCAATGACTGCTGCATGAGAGGAGGCTCCCTCTTCTTCGGTAATCACGCCGGCTGCCTGTTTGATCGCCTCCACATAGTTGGCGTCGGTGGATTGGGCAACCAAAATGTCTCCGGCGGTGATTTTGCTGGCATCGAGGCTGGATCTCAAGATGCGGGCCGGGCCGCTGACAATGCCTTTGCCAAACCCTTTGCCTTGAGCCACCACCGCTTTCACCACATCCACCTTGATCAGATCGGTGGATCCCGCAACGCCTGGCAGGGTTCCTGCACTGAGCACCACCAAGTCGCCATCCTTGAGCAAGCCATCTTCCTGAGCCAAGCTGATGGCCGCTTGAAAGGTCTGGCGGGTGGTGGCCAAATCCATAACCAACAGCGGATGTACCCCCCAAACCAACTGCAGCCGCCGTGCCACTTCCACATGGGGGGTTACGGCCAGGATGGGAGTGCGGGGGCGAAACTTAGAGACATTGCGAGCAGTAGCCCCTGTTTTGGTCAGGGTCATCACGGCTACAGCATCCAACTCCTGGGCGATCTCCCCCACGGCGCGGCTGATCGAGTCGGTGATCAGGGTTTTGGGCCGCATTCCAGCAGGACTGTTGCCGTTGTTTTGGCTCAGCTCCTGCATGGCAAGGGCGCGAAGGCGTTGTCGTCGGTCGGCGGAGGTCAGGTCAAAGTAATCGCGCTCGGTGCGCACGGCAATGCGGGCCATGGTGGCAACGGCCTCGACAGGGTATTTGCCCACAGCCGTCTCGTTGGAGAGCATGACGGCATCGGTGCCATCCAAAATGGCGTTGGCCACATCGGAGATTTCGGCACGGGTAGGCCGGGGGCTGTGCACCATGCTGTCCAGCATTTGGGTGGCCGTAATTACCGGGATCCCCAGGGAGTTGGCCAGGGCGATCACCCGCTTCTGCAGGATCGGCACCTCTTCCGCAGGCAGCTCTACCCCCAGATCTCCCCGCGCCACCATCACACCGTCGCTGAGGGCCAAAATCTGGGGCAGCTGTTCAATGGCCTCGTGTTTCTCGATCTTGACGATGATGGGTACCCGCTTGTCGGCTGAGCCGGAAGAAGGCCGTTTGGCTGAGGCAATGAGCTCCCGCAGCTCCAGCACATCAGAGGGATCCCGCACAAAGCTGAGGGCCACCCAATCCACCCCTTGGTTGAGGCCGAAGTAGAGATCTTCTTTATCCTTTGGGGTCACGGCGCGGATGCTCAGGCGCACACCGGGGAAATTGACCCCCTTGTTGTTGGAGAGGGTACCCCCGACAATGGTGCGGCAGAAGAGTTCGCCCGCTTCCGGATCCACGGCTTCCACCCGCATCTCCACTCGACCATCGTCGATGAGGATCGTCGCTCCTTCGGGCACTTCCTGGGCCAGCTTGTCGTAGGTGACCCAACTGCGCTCTTGGGATCCCAAGACAGGTTTGCTGGTCAACACAAAGGGATCCCCTGCCTTGAGGGTGATCGAGCCTTCGGCGAACTTGCCCAGGCGGATTTTGGGCCCCTGCAGGTCTTGCAAGATGGCGACCTGGATGCCCAGATCCATCGCGGTTTGGCGGATCAGGCGAATGCTGCGGCGGTGTAGCTCGTGATCCCCATGGGAGAAGTTCAGGCGAAGGGTGGTTGCCCCTTGCAGGATCATCTCCCTGAGAATGGCTGGATTTGAGCTGGCAGGGCCGATGGTGGCAACAATTTTGGTGCGTCGAAAAGAATCCCTCAAATGCATGTCCACTGTTCCCAAGGGAGAGCAGCCCAGATCCTTCCCCCACATAGGGATCTCTCTGATTACGATAACCCGTTATGTCTTTTTTGAGGCACCGCTTTTTTAAAATCCCCAGCGAGAGAGGATGGGAAAATAGGCAAAGCAGAGTGTAGAGATCCATCTGGAGTCGAGCGATGCCGGTTGCCCCCGAATACGCCTTCCCCTTCGAGCACCATCAGAAGTTCTCTCTGGATAACCCCACCATCTCCAGCCCAGGGGTTTCCAAGCGGGAATACATAGCCAGCAGAGTACTGCAGGGTATCGTGAGCAATCCCCAGACTCCCGTCGGCGATTTGTCTCCTGAGCAACGACAGGCTTTGGTCTATACGGCGGTGTTGTTGGCAGATGATTTGTTGGCGGCCCTCGGCGCTCAGTAGAGAGCATGCCTCTAACCCCCAAAACCCTGAACTTTGCTGAATTTACTGAGCTTTAGGCGGTTTGGCAAAAGTCATTGAGAGGGATATAGTAAACCAAGTTTCCCCCTGATCCTTGAGTCCACCGCAACGGTTGCCGGGAAGTGAAGGGGGAAAGCGCTCGGGGGGTATTCCTCAGGGCTTTGCGGGATACCGCCTTCCTGCTCAGAGATAGGCAGGATGCGATCGCTTCTTTCCTGAACCATGTTCAGGAGAGTTCAGCGTGAATGTATCAGGTTCTTGAGATTGCAGCGCACCCTCTTGGGGTGAGGTTTAGGCTGAGGTTAGCTGCTTGCGGCAGCGGGCCGTAGGCTCTGCTGCTACCTACGCCGCAGCCGTTGAGTCAACTCTTCCCCCAAGCGCATCCATTTTGCTATCTCTTCGGGACTCACCTGTCGGTCATTCTGCCAGAGAATGAGGTGGGCGCCGGCCCCTTCGGCACAATAGTTGGGATATTGCTCCAAAAAACTGAGGACGCCGGGATGAAAACGTAGCCGAACTTGAGCTTCATCCTGTCCTCGCAAGAGATAGCTCCGAGAAAACTTAGGGTGGCTCTCGAAGTTGATATCTTGCATGCCAAAAGCTTTGGCGATGCCATGGAAAAAGGCATTTTCGGGGTGCAGCCGAAAACGGGGCAGATGAAGATCCTCGTGATAGGCGTAGAAGACGGACTGGCGATAAGTGCTGGAACTCTTGCCCCTGCCGCGGGTGTATTGGTAATCAAAAACGGTAATCTCAGTGCCATCGATCAGCCGCTTGGACATCGAATTATAGAAACGTCGCCCATGGCCTTGCTCAAACAGCCCAAAGCCGGCTTGAACCAGGCGGGATCGGATCTCTTCCGGCAATTGGGCAGAAAAGCGCATTCCTAGCTGTGCAGCTACCCGCTCCAGAGCTTCTCGACGTTTCTTTTCGTGGTAAAGGGCTAGAGCCAAGATCCCGGCAGCCAGAGCTAAAAACAAGATAAAAATAAGCAACCCCATACCGTCTCCCTCGGCTTACAGACTGCAGTGCCTATCCCCACAATACCTGAGCAGATTTCCAAAAGGATCCCTGCCTTCGACCATTCAGCCGAGCGGTCTCCTCTTGTCTTTTGTAGAGAAGTGACCCAATACAGCTGAGTGTGTCAAAGTTTGACGAAATTGTAGGGAGCGGTGAAGTTGTTGTAGCGAATGCGCAGCCGCCCCTGGAAGGTCTGGTCTAGCTCCTCTACTTTTTGGGCAAAAACCGGCTCATCTTCCCAATTGATCAAAAACGAGCCGTTGTAGGCCATGTTTTCGGTGAGCAGATCTCCTTCTACGCGGTCGCTGGCCAAGGGGCTGAGGGCTGCTGTAAAGGTCTGGGCAATGCGCTGACGTCGCTGCTCTAAGAGCTGCTCCAGAGCCCGTCCGATCTCGACTACCGCGTCCAGCCCCAGAGGAGCGCCGGCCATTTCGTCTCGCCGAGCTTTGAGGGCAGGGTTTTCCTCTAGCCCCAGCTTGAGCTCCTGCTCGGGATCCCAGAAGACTTTGACTCCCACCTCCCGCTTGCCCTCCAGGCGCTCCAGCAGAGCCAGCAGATCCGCCAAGCGGGGCTGCACCAAGTCCCGTTCCACCTGCTCCCAGCCGCTCACCACCAGGCCAAATTGCAGAGGCAGCAGAGCCCGGTGTCCCTCGTTCATCACTTTTTCCAGCACGGCCTCATGGGCGAGCAAGTTGGCCCGGCTGGCCAGGTAGCGCTCCTGTCGAGCCTGGGAGTACAAGAAGGCCAGGGATCCCAGCCCATGAACCTGCACCGGCTGCTTGTCCAGCCCCACCACACTCAGATGACGCGGGCCAGGGGCAGCGACGATCCCGTAGAGGTAGAGGGCGCTATGGGGATTTGCCGTTGGCATTGCTGCGGGCATCTCCGATCAGCCACGTGAGGTTGGACTCTTCGGTGTCGATGGCATTGCCATCCGAGGAAATGCAGTAGCGACCCATCACCATCTGGTGGCGTAGGGTCACGCCTGCCGCAATCTGGGTGTAGTTAAAAATCAAGCTGCCATCCAGCGTACACCCTTCATTCAACACACATCCGTAGCCAATTGCCGTGGGGCCGATGAGTTTGACCCCGTCCGCCAAATAGCTGCTGGCCCCGATGTAGACCGGTGGCTCGATGTGGATGCGATCCCAGTTGGCGCGGATGTTGATCCCCGTCCATACGCCGGGTTGAATCTGGATCCCAGGCACCTTGACTCCCTTGATCTCGCCGCGCAGCACTTTTTGCACCGCCAGCCAGTAGTCGTGGGTGCGGCCAATGTCCACCCACTGAAAGTCAGCCGTGATCCCATAAAAGGGGGCACCCGCTTTCACCAAGGCCGGGAAGAGATCGCTGCCGATGTCGTAGGGGCAGCCAGGGGGAATGTAGTCGAACACTTCCGGCTCGAAAACATAGATGCCGGTGTTGATGGTGTGGCCGAGGGCCTCTTCCCGCCTAGGCTTTTCTTGGAAAGCAGTGATGCGACCCGTCTCGTCGGTGACTACCACCCCATAGCTGGAGACCTGGCTGGGATCCACCTGCCGCAGGACCACAGTGGCCAGCGCTCCCTTGGATTTGTGGAAGTTGACGATCTGCGTGAGGTTCAGGTCGATCAGGGCATCCCCACAGAGCACCACAAAGGTACTGTCGAAAAATCCGGAGAAATCCTGGATCTTGCGCATACCGCCAGCGGAGCCCAGAGGTTCGGCCACCGGCTGGCCGTTCTCAAAATGGCCTTCGAAGGAAAAGCCGATGTGAACCCCCCATTGCTGCCCATCTCGAAAGTAGTCTTCGATTTGGTGGGCCAAGTGGCTGGTGTTGACCATGATCTGGTCGAAGCCGTGTTCCCGCAGCAGCTCCACCAAAAATTCCATGACAGGCTTGTGCAAAATGGGGATCATCGGCTTCGGCATCATGTAGGTGATGGGCCGTACCCGCGTGCCTTTGCCTGCTGCCAGGATCATGGCTTTCATGCCGTCGTCACTCCTCCGGGCTAACCGTGCTCTGACTTTATCATCCCAGGATCGGCATTCCAGAGAACCGGCGGGGCTTTCAAGAGGCTGGGGAATCGCTGCTGGGATTCCGATCCCCTACAATCGAGGGGGTCTGCTCTTCTGGGAGAACCCGCCCGCCTCTGGGCATTTCGCCAAGGGTTTCCCCTGAGCCCCTCGTTTTGCCCCGTCTCTCCTGAGAGTTCCACCCGGCAGACGGGGATCCCAGCATTCTTACATTGATTGCTCCTGGCCCAAGATTCAGACGGATGTATCAGACAAATGTAGTAGATCCTGAAAAAGATGCTGGATGGCCGTCCCGACAGCCCACCCATCACGATTGCCCTGGCCAAGGGGGCCTTGCTGCCTGAGGCCATTCAATGCCTGCAGCAGGTGGGGATCGATTTCAGCCGTTTTTTGGATCCCGGCAATCGCCTGCTGCGGATTGAATCCCCCACCCGGCTGAACGGACAACGCTACGAAGCGCTGCTGGTGCGCACTCACGATGTGCCGGTGTACGTGGAGTACGGGCAGGCGCAGTTGGGCATTGTCGGCTACGACGTCTTGCGGGAGCGCTATGCCGGCACCGCAGCGCGGGTGGCCCACCTGTTGGATCTCCAATTTGGCCACTGTCGCATGTCGGTGGCCCTTCCCCAAGATAGCCCCTACCACTCGGCAGCTCAGTTGCCTGCTCATGCCCGCGTGGCTTCTAAGTTTGTCGGCTGCGCCCGGGAGTATTTTGACCGCCTGGATTTGCCGGTGGAGCTTATCTCTCTCTATGGTTCGGTGGAGTTGGCCCCCCTCACCGGCATGGCCGATGCCATCGTCGACTTGGTAGCCACAGGGCGCACCCTGAGGGAAAACGGCCTGATTGAGCGAGACTGCCTATTCGAGAGTACAGCTCGCCTGATTGCCCATCCCATCAGCTACCGTGTCAACCAACAGCCTATCCGCGAGTTGATCACCCAGATTCGGGAACGCTGGCTGGGATCCCTGTTGGTGGGTGGCTAATTTTGAGGCACTTCCTCTGAGGGGGATCACGATTGCGTACAATGGGGGCATTCGGGCTTATTTCCCCCAGCAGCGTTCAGATTCAAAAAAGGTTTTTCGAGGTTGATTATGCGGTACCGTCCACTGCTCGCCATCCTGTTGGCGCTTTGTTTGAGCGTCTTTGCTGTTCCGGCTAAGGCTGCCAAGGCGCCGCTGACCTATGACCAGATCCGCAACACCGGCAAGGCCGCCATTTGCCCTTCGGTCTCGGACAACGCCCGGGGCCGTATCGAAGTGCCTAGGGGGGGATCCCTGAAGCTGACGGATGTCTGCTTCCAGCCGGTGCAAATTGAGGTGGAAGAAGAAAAGCGGAACGGCGAGAAAGAGTTCATCAAGGCCAAAAACATCATGATCTCAGCGGCCACTCTGGGGCCGATTAAAGCTGAGGTGACTCCCAAAGACGGTGCGCTGGAGCTCAAAGTGGTGGATGGGATCACCTCTCAGCCGACCACCGGCCAAATGCCCCGCCGCGAGCTGGTGCCGTTTCTGTTTAGCGTGAAAGACTTGGTCGCCACTGCCCAGGGCTCGGCCATTGACCCTTCGACCGATTTTGAAGGGGAGTTCTTGGTGCCCGGCTATCACAGCAGCACCTTCCTCGACCCGCGCGGGCGGGGATCCAACACCGGCTACGACACTGCGGTAGGTCTACAGGCTGCCAAAGATGATTTTGCCACCAACCGCAAGGTGGACGAGGTTTCCCAGGGGAAAATGTCGCTGCGGATCGCTCGCGTGGATGCCAGCACTGGCGAAATGGCGGGATCCTTTGTTAGCATTCAGCCTTCCAGCACCGAGCAAGGGGCGATGGAACCCCACACTGTTCGCGTTCAAGGCTTGTTTTACGCTCGCCTGGCGCAGGAGTCTTGAAGAGGCTTGAGGAAAGCCGAGAAGAGATCCAATTTCGGGGTTGAGATGGGCAGAGATCCCGGCGATCCCTGCCTATTTCTGTTGATACTATGTCTGTCTGGGTTTGCCCGTTGGGGAAGTGTGCAGCGATAAAGTCTGGGCCAGATGCCGCCACAGGTTCATTTGCAGATGGCCGCTGCCACTAACCTGCCTTTTATGTTGACTCTGGACCCAAGGGGACTCTCAATCTGGACTCAAGGAAGCCCTTTGTGAGTTCCGCTTCAGCCAGTACCGCCACCAGTGCGGATCCGAGTTCTGCTGCGCTCGCTACCCCAAAGTAAACTACCCGGCCCTGACTGCTTCGCAGTACAGGGCGGGTTTCGGTAGCCCTGCAGTTGGCAAGCCAACCACGGGCCTCTAGGCTGGTTTACGGCAGCCCCAAGTTTGGCAATCATGTTGGCCCCATTCCAGTCCGCATCCCCTTCCCATCCACAGTGCCCACACTTGAACTGCTTCCCACTGCGATAGGATTGCGTAGG
>NZ_JBSSAH010000039.1:0-28340 GCF_054058415.1 Thermostichus sp. MS-CIW-38
CCGTCCCGCTAACGCGAATGGAAACAAACAGAATGCTATCGCTGCATAGTTGAACAGTGATGTTCAGCAGTGTTCAGCGTAAATGTATCAGACCCCCAGTTGGGATCAATGCTGGGGCGGGGATCCTGCCTCGGCCAGGCCGATTTCCCTCAACCGCTGGGCCAAGTATTCTCCGGCAGTCAGGGAAGGAAACCGAGGGATCCCGCCGGTGCGGGCCACACAAGTCGGCAAGGGTGTGAGATCCACTTCTGCACGCGGATGCACAAAGAAGGGAATGGAAAAGCGGCGCTCTTGGGGGTTGTCGGGGTTGGTCACCCGATGGGTGGTGCTGCGCAGCAGGCCATTGGTGAGGTTTTGCAGCATATCCCCAGCATCGACAATGATCTGACCGGGCAGGGCCGAAATGGGCAGCCAAGATCCATCTCGTTGCAGAAGTTCTAGCCCTGGTGCGGTGGCTTCACACAAGAGCGTAATCAAGTTGATGTCTTCATGGGCTGCAGCTCGTAAACTCTGGGGAGGGGCTTCAGCAGGGATCGGCGGATAATGAATCACCCGCAAGAGATTGGCTCCTCCTTCCGCCGCTTTGGGCAAGTATTCGGCAGGCTCCCCCAGATACAGAGAGACCGCCTGCAACAGGCCCTGGGCACAGGTTTCCAATTGGGCGAACAGCTCTAGCATCACCCTGCGAAATTGGGGCACCTCCCGAGGCCAGATGTTGGCAGGAAGGTGGGGATCCCCTTCGCGCCCGATGTGCCAAAACTCTTTCATGTCAGGATAGGGATGATCTTTGGCGTGTTCTTTGCCAAAGGGGGTGTACCCTCGTTGCCCCAGCAGCGCCGGATCCTCATAGGCTCTCTTGGTTGGCTCTGGCAAAAGAAAAACGGCTTCTGCGGCTTCATAGGCTTCCCGGATCAATTCCGGCGATAGGCCATGGTTAACCAAGGCAAAAAAGCCAATCTGTTGCAGCGCTTCCCCCACCTGGCGGACAAACTGCTCCCGCTCACCTGACGTTCCGTTTTGAAAGGCGGCAAAATCGACAACCGGCAGAGTCTGGCGTTGGGGAGTGGTTACCACGGCAAAAGTCGTCTCCGGCGAAGAGTCAACGCTATTTCTAGGCAGCGGGCTTGGTGTCCTATGCTATCCTTCCTAGGGGGACAAGGGGAGAGGTTTGAACCGAAGATGATCTGTTCGGGGCCCATCTGCGATATCTAGAGTCTAAAGCCGCTCGGCTATTCACCTTCCCACAAGATGTAGGTAAAACCCTGCCAAACCTCTGTTGCCTTTGCCTGGAGATTGCACCTTAGTAGTGATTAGTAGTGACCTGTGCCCTTTTCGGGAAGGCTGTGATAGAGTCGATAAAAGCAAAGTTATGACTGGGTTTTCCCCAAGAGCAGTCTGAGCGCTGGGTAGGCGAAATGGAGGGAGTTGTTCTGTTGTTGCAGTGGCTTAACTTGGTAAGGCAGGGCAGGCTACTTCTTCCCTCTTTAGCCGATTAAAGTTTTTGTGAAGTTAGGGATTAAGTTGGGGTCTCTGTTGCTTGTCAGCTATAACCGCGCCTAGAATTGCCGAGGACTGATGTTTTCGGAGATAGTTTGCAGACACTGTTGATGTTGCTTTCCTTTTGCCTACTCTCAATCTGTTGACCTTTCGAGACCGACTGCTCTATGACAGACACTCATCCCTGTGCCCCCTGTATTGTGAATACGGGAACTCTGGTCAATAAGCGGGATATTTACCGACTCCTATCCGATTTGGCCCGTGTTCGCTACTTCGATATTGTCGATGGCTCAGTGCGGAAGCAAGGGGAAGGCTGCGTGGTGGATGTTTTTCAGGATCCCACTGCTGCCACACTGGTGGTAAACCGTAGCCTCTACTTAAATGTGAACAGCTTTGACTATGCCTGTCTGCGGGATCCCGCTTCCGAAGAAGAGATTGCCAACCTGGGCAAGGAGCAGCCGGGCGTGGTTATCGACTTGGTTCAGGACGGACGTATTCTGCGCTTGGTTCCCCTGGTGGAGCCGCGTTCGGATCCCGAGGAGCTCTTGGGGGATAACCAGGCGCTGCGGGCAGCGGTGGATGTTTTGGCTGCGGGCTGGGGCATAGAAGAGGAAAACTCTTCCGACTCCTCAGATTGAGAGATCCTGACCTGAAAATATAGACCTCCAAACCCATCTCTTCCTGGCCTTGAAGTTGACCGGTGCGGTGTGACGCAAATCATGCTCGGGAGGATGGTTGCAGCCGGTATGATCCACTTGGGTCATGGAGCTTTTTGGGAGGTGGTGTGAATTCAAGGCAGCGACTGCTTTTGGGCAGAGTGTGGGGCCTGCGCCTGCTTGGATCCCTGGTGGCTGTGCTTCTGGTACTGGCGCTCAAGGCCTGCGGGGGAAGTGGTAGCTCCTCTTCTGTAGGTGTCATTCCCACTCCCATTCCAACCGTCATTCCCACCTCTACTCCAACTGTCGTTCTCACCTCTACTCCGACTGTCATTCCTGCCCCTTTGCCCTCGCCAACGACTGCGCCTGCTTCCCAGTTCACCATTGACGTTCGCTTTCCCGACAACAGTCTCACCCCCACCCAGCAGTCGATCGTCCGCAATGCCGCTCTGCGCTGGCAACAGATCATCGTTGGTGACCAGCCGGATCTGCCCCCCACCACCATTCGGGCCGACGAATGCGATCGAGGGTTTCCCAGCACGCCACTCAATTTCCCCATCGACGATCTGCTGGTGGAGGTGCGGGCCAGAAACCTCGGCGACGAGCGAATTTTGGGGGGAGCTGCTCCCTGTTTTGTGCGGGCCTCTAACGGTCTGCCTTTTTACTCCGTAGTTCTGTTCAACAGTCAAAATCTATCTGCCCTGGAAGAACGAGGGGATCTGCCCATTACCGCCCTGCACGAGTTGGGCCATGCCTTGGGCTTTTTGCCCATCGTCTGGGATCCCAAGGGGCTAACGGTGGGCTTGGTGAGGCGGGATCAGCCTACGCCCCCTGGCTACGATCCCCGCTTCATCGGCCCCAGGGCGGTCAGCGCCTTCGCCACGCTGGGAGGAAACGCGCCCTCTGTTCCTTTAGAAAACGAGTTTGGGGAGGGATCCCGAGATTCCCATTGGCGGGAGAATGTCTTGGGCCGCGAGCTGATGACCAGCCGCATCGACCGGGGGGTAGCCAACCCCTTAAGCATTCTCACCGTCGAAGCAATGGCAGATATCGGCTATGAGGTGAATCCGGCAGCGGCGGATGGCTTTGCTTTGGGGCGCGGCAGGGGGGTCTCTCAACCTTTGGAGCTGCAAGAGCTGGAGTTGACCCTACCCCTACAGCGATTTGACGCCGAGGGCAGGCGGGTGGGGGATCCCTGAGAAAAAGAGCATATTTACTCATGGCCAAGAGGCTACCTTTTAACAATAATGAAGGTCGAGTTGTATAACTTCACAACATCGACATAACATCGACAAGTTCTCAACATCGACAAGTTCTCACCTCATCTCTTTGCAATTAGCTATGGGTATCCTCAAGAAGCTTTTCGGCGGCCTGTTCTCCTTTTTCGGCATTCTCTTCGGCGGCTTGGTGGATTTTGTTACCGGGCCTTTTCGTTCTGCACCAGCTTCTCCCAGCTCTGCTCCTGCGGCTACAGCTGCCCCTGCCAACAAGCCCAAGGTGGTGGTGGAGAAGCCTTTTGTGCCCAATGAGATCTCGGCTCCGCGTCCTAACCGTCGCCCTGGCCCGGCTTTGGATGTGTTCCGGGCTATGGTTCAGGAGATCCCTTCGGCGCGGGCTTAGTCTGCCCATCTTCGGGAGCAGCTCGTAAGATGGAGGTGACACCGCTGGAGACTGCTCTCTATGTCCGATCTCTCTTTCTCAGAACAAGAACGGCTGAAACAGCTTGAGCGTGAACTGGAGCAGGCGGCGGCGGCCTCTGGGGAGTCGGGAACATCCGTTGCGTCTCAGGGGAAAAGTGCCGTCCGAGCTTGGGTTGAGACTTGGGGGCGTCCACTGGTGACGGTCTTCGCCATTCTGGGCTGTATTCTTCTGGTCGGGCTGTTCTTCCGGGTTTTCGGCACCGTTCTCAGGTGGGCAGTGGTGGCGGGGCTGGGCTATCTGCTCTATGCCTGGGTGGTGGCACCGCGGCTGGGCCTTCCCACCGGAGCTAAGTCGAAGCCAGAGGACAGCAATCTCGACAGCTTTTGATGCCTAGGGATCCCTGGCGAGCCTATGTTTACTTGGCGGCGGCCATCTTGGGCTGGGCCACGGCTGCCAGCGCTTTTAAGTTTGGGTTGCGGTACCTGTCGCCGACGGTTTTGCTGATTTTTTCGGCCTTTAGCTCTTGCCTGATCCTGGGGATCGTTTTGGTGGTTACAGGGCGGGCGAGGTTGATCGGCAGGCAGAAGGGATCCCAAATCCGCCTGTCGGCCCTTCAGGGGCTGCTCAACCCCTTCGGCTACTATGGGGTGTTGTTCCAGGCTTATGACCGTCTGTCGGCTCAGGCGGCGATGGCTCTGAATTACACTTGGCCGCTGGTGCTGGCTCTTCTGGCGGTGCCGCTGCTGGGAGAGCGCTTCCGTTGGCGGCTGGTGTTGGCCTTGGGGGTGAGCCTGCTGGGGGTGGTGCTGGTGGCTACGGGGGGATCCTGGGGCACCTTGCAGGTGGAGGATCCCTGGGGGGTGCTGCTGGCGGTGGGCAGCTCTGGACTCTGGGCGCTCTATTGGCTACTCAATGTGCGGGATGGGCGAGATGCGGTGCTGAAACTATTCATGGGGTTTCTCTTTGGCAGCCTCTACGGTCTGCTGCTGCTGCCGTTGCAGGAGGTCTCTTGGAGCCTTGCCGGGCTGGGTTGGGCGGCTTACATTGGTCTGGCGGAGATGGGCTTAACTTTTGTGTTTTGGCTGCGGGCTTTGGAGTTGGCGGGCCACCGGGGATCCCTGGCCAACTGGGTGTATGTGACGCCCTTTTTGTCGTTGGGGTTGATTGCGGTGCTGTTGGGCGAGACGATTGCGCTGGGATCTGTGGTGGGCCTGGGCTTGATCTTGGCGAGTAACCTGTGGGGATCCCATAGGGAAAAGCCCCCCGCGGATCCTGTTCTGTCCTGAGGCGGTTGCGTTCGCGCCAGCGGGACGGAGTCCTATCGCGTTAGCGGGACGGAGTCCTATCGCGTTAGCGGTGCAGAGCATGCCTCTAACCCCCAAAACCCTGAACTTTGCTGAATTTACTGAGCTTTAGGCGGTTTGGCAAAAGTCATTGAGAGGGATATAGTAGACCAAGTTTCCCCCTGATCCTTGAGTCCACCGCAACGGTTGCCGGGAAGTGAAGGGGGAAAGCGCTCGGGGGGTATTCCTCAGGGCTTTGCGGGATACCGCCTTCCTGCTCAGAGATAGGCAGGATGCGATCGCTTCTTTCCTGAACCATGTTCAGGAGAGTTCAGCGTGAATGTATCAGCACAATGAATCCCGTTCCTCTCTATGTGGCGGCAACAGCTCACGGGTTTGGGCACGTTACCCGTCTGGCGGCGGTCGTGAATGCTTTGCTGCGGCGGGATCCCCATGTTCTGCCCATCTTTGTTACGCCGGCTCCCCGCTGGCTCCTGGAGCGTTACGTGGAGGGGAAGTTTCTCCATCGGCCGCGGGCGTTGGATGTGGGGGTGGTGCAGCCGGATGGGCTGCAAGCGGATCTGCCGGCTACGTTGGCTGCCCTCAAGGCGTTTAAAGCCAGCGCTGCGGAGCTTGTTCGAGAAGAAGCGGATTTCATTCGAGCCCAGGGGGTGCCTTTGGTGTTGGCGGATGTGCCGCCCATTGCTGCGGCGATTGCCCAGGCTGCCGGGATCCCTTGCTGGATGGCCAGTAATTTTGGCTGGGATTTCATCTATCAGGAGTATGGCCCGGAGTTTCAACCGTTTGTGGCCTGGATCCAGGAGCTCTACGGGCAGTGCGACCTTCTATTTCGCCTGCCCTTTAGCGAGAGCATGGTCGCGTCAGCGGTGCGGAGCACTAGCGCCTTCCCGCGTCAGCAGGAGGTGGGGCTGACGGGATCGGATCCCCGCTACGGGCCGGAGGAGGTCGCCGCCCAGTTGGGGTTACACCCGGAGCAACCCAGGGCTTTGTTTACCTTTGGCGGGCTAGGGGTACGGGGGTTTCCTTACGAGCGGCTCCAAGATTTTCCCGACTGGCAGTTTCTCACGTTTGATCGGGAGGCTCCTCCCTTGCCCAACTTGCGGGTTTTGGATGGGCAGGTGTGGCGACCGGTGGATGTGATGCCCCTCTGCCGCTGGGTGGTGTCCAAGCCGGGCTATGGCACTTTGGCGGAGGCCCTGCGCAGCCGCACACCTATGGCCTGTGTTACCCGCTCTGGGTTTGCCGAGTCGCCGTTGCTGGTTGAGGGTCTGCAGCGCTACGGCTGGCATCGCATCCTCTCCCCAGAGGAGTTCTTTCAGGGATCCTGGGACTTTTTGCAGGATCCCGCCCACCCACCCCAGAGGCCGGATGGGTTGGATCTGCAGGGGAATGAAACCCTGGCTGCTGCCTTAGAGGCATTCCTGCGGGGAAGGGATCGCGGGTAGGATAGGGGGCAGCTTTCTGCAGCGGATCCCTTCACGGTAGCGGTGTGGAGCCCTATGGCCAGCAGCTCGTTCGGGTCAGCGGTGCGGAGCACTGCGGAATCTTTGCGGCAACTGTACGAAGAATTGCCCTACCCCAATGTGGCGATTGAGGCCTCGGGCCGCAACGCCATTGACGGGTTGTACCGCCTAAGTTTGACCACCGCCCAATACGCCCGCACCCGCGCCATTGTGCCCAGCGAAGGCGCTCTCATTTTGAATGCCGGCTGCGGCTCGGGCTGGGAAACGTTGATCTTGGCGGAGGCCAATCCGGGGGCGCGGCTGGTGGTGTGCGACCTGTCGGCAGAGTCGGTACGGGTGACGGAGCGACGCTTGCGCTACCACGGCTTCGGGGAGGTGGAGTTGTATGTTCTCGACCTGTTGGATATCGAACAGTTGGGGTTGGAATTTGACTTCATCAGCCTTAACGATGTGCTCTATCTGCTGGACGATCCGGTGGCGGGGCTAAAGGCGCTTAAGCGGGTTCTCAAACCTGACGGGATCCTGCGGGCCAACCTGCACCACGCCTACCAGCGGGAGGTGATCTTTCGCCTACAAGAGGCGTTTCGGCTGCTGGGGCTGTTTGATCTACCCACTCCTGAGGCCTGTCAGCGGGTACGGGAATTCATGGCCAGTTTGGCCTCAGACGAACTGCGAGCTGCCTTGCGCTGGAACCCTGAGATCTACAAAGACAACACCAACATCCGGGCCAACTACCTCTTGCCAGGAGACAAGGGCTTCCTGATCCCCGACCTGATGCGCATGCTCGAGGAAGCTGAGCTGGGCCTGGTTTGTCTGGTGGACTATGCCGACTGGGATCCGGCGCTTTTGTTCAAAGAGAGGGCCATGCCCCCCTGGCTGCAAGCCGAGCTGGACAAACTCTCGCCTGCCGACCAGAATCACTTTTATGAGCTGATCTACCCCAACCATCGCCTCATTGACTTTTGGGCAGAACACCCTGGCTCTTCCTTGGTCTTGCCCTGGAGCGACGCCGATTGGCTGGGGGGCAGAGTGCAGCTCAACCCCATCCTGGCCGACAACGTCGAATTTCGCCAAAACTTTGCCAAAGCTCACGAGAAAAAGCTGGAGTTTGCTATGAATTGGCCGGGATCCAGCTATGGGCGTCTGACCATCTCAGCCCCTCAGATGGCTTGGCTGGGATCCCTGTTGCAGGGGCCAACGCCGGTGAAGGCCATGATTGAGCAGGCAGCTCAGGTCAACACGTTAGAGCCGGAAGCGGCCCGGGAGGAAGTGCTCACCTACCTGGCGGGGCTGGAGTCGTTTTTGTTTGTGATGTTGGATCCTGCACCCGTTCCAGGAGAAGGAGTTTTTCCAATCGCTTGAGATCCCCGAGCCTTTCTCCCAAGGGTAGAGGGAAGCCAATGGGCCGGTTCACGGCAACTTGGAACGACTATTGAGGGATTGAGGCTCTGCCGGGCTGCAAGAACGGTCTTGGGCAGATGTCAGATGGGGAGGGATCCCTCTCTAGCGATCCACCAGGCGCAGCTCGAAGGTGAGGATGTTGGCGGCCAAAATCTCCAAAGCCCCGCCCTCGATAAGGTCGCGAGTGAGGGCAGCTCCGGAGCCACTTTGTTGGATCAATTCGCGGCTGCGGCGCACCGTCTCTTGTCGCTGGGGATCATCCACAACCACCTGCCGCTGATTGGACAGGCTGAGGCGATAGAAATTGGGCAAATCTCCCCGGGTGGCATCAATGGCCAGATTGGTCTCTTCGGGGGCCACACGGAAGGGGGCGCGAGCGGTGAGCAGAGCCACCTGAATATCTTGGTCTCGCCCATCAAGGCCCTGCAGCTCGGATATATCGATCTGGAAGTTGAGGGTATCGCGGTCGCGGGTGAGGCGATTGACCCGTACCTGGTTAAAGCCGACGGCAAACTCTCGTTCCGGCTCTCCAAACCGCTGGATGGTGGCTTGCAAGACCGACTCTTCGTTGAGGGGGGTAACCCGAATGAGGTAATCCCAGTCCCGCACAAAGGTGTACTCGTTGAGCCCCACACGGACGTTGGGATCCACCAAGTTGGCGGTGGGGCCAGGGCTGCCGGCCCGGCTGAGAGCTACCATGTACCAGTAGTTGGGGCTGATGGGCAAGCCCAGGGTCATGCGTACTTCCAACACTGGCCGCGCCCAAGCGGCAACAGCTGTGAGGGCCGTTATGGCCATGGCTCCCAAGCAACTCCACAGCCAGCGCTGAGGAGGAAAATTAAGCTGCGGCGGGCAAGAGCAAGTGATGGCTGGGGTTCTCATTCAAGCCTCTTCAACTCTCCGGCAGGTGGCGGCAGCCTGAACTCCTTTCCTGCTCGCTCTGGAACAGTCTAGCCAGGAATGGCGTGCCCTCAACAGGGGATCCCAAGGGTCGGCGGCGGAGCGCCAGCAGAAGTTTTCGTTAAGCAGTGATGATTCGGTGTGGAGGATAGCTATGCGCATTGCTCAGATTGCCCCTTTGCATGAGAGTGTGCCCCCCAAGCTCTACGGCGGCACCGAGCGAGTTGTGTCTTGGCTCACCGAAGAGCTGGTGCGGCGGGGGCATGAGGTGACGTTGTTTGCCAGCGGCGACTCCCAAACCCAGGCTCGCCTCATCCCCTTTCGGGAGCGGGCTTTGCGTTTGGATCCCACGGCCATCGACACAGTGGCTCCTCATGTTTTGATGGTCGAGAAAGCCTTTCAGATGGCCGACGAGTTTGACATTATCCACGGCCACATCGACTACTATCCCTATGCCCTGGCCCGTCGCCACCCGCAGGTTTCTTTTTTGGCCACCCTACACGGGCGACTGGACATTCCGGAGCTGCAGCCCCTCTACACCGAGTTTCAGGACATTCCGGTGGTCTCCATCTCCAACGCCCAGCGGCTGCCGCTGCCCCAGGCCCGCTGGGTGGGGACGGTCTACCACGGCTTGCCCCTGGATCTCCACCGTTTCTATCCAGAAAAGGGGGACTACCTGGCCTTTTTGGGCCGGGTCTCCCCGGAAAAAGGGCTGGACACGGCTATTGAAATTGCGGCGCGGGCAGGGATGCCGCTGAAGGCTGCTATCAAGATCGATGCGGTGGATCGCCAGTACTACGAGTTAGAAATTAAGCCTTTGGCCAGTCGCCACCCCAATGTGGAGATCATAGGGGAAATCACCGACCAAGAGAAAAGCGAGTTTTTGGGCAAGGCCTATGCGGTGCTGTTTCCCATCCGCTGGCCGGAGCCCTTTGGGCTGGTGATGATTGAAGCGATGGCCTGTGGCACGCCGGTAATTGCCACCCGTTTTGGCTCAGTACCCGAGGTAATGGCCGACAGGCGCTCCGGCTTTATTGTCGACTCGGTGGAGGAAGCAGTGGAGGCTGTGGAGAAGGTGGGATCCCTGAGCCGAGCCGGGGTGCGGCAGGTGTTTGAGGAGCGGTTCAGCGTGGAAAGAATGGTGTCGGACTACGAGGCTCTCTACCGCCAACTGGTGAACGAGCGGCAGGAGATGTCGCGAAGAAGGCAGCTTAATAAGGCTTAGATGGGCCAAGTAGCAGCTAGGGCTGCTGGGCTGCATCGGGGGGCCCCTGCTTCTTCGCCTTCTTTGAGTGGACCGATAGCAGTAAGCTGTTCGCGTAGGAGACCGGCTGGATAGGGATCGAGAAGACCGAGATGGCAGAAGACATCATCCAAATTCAAGATCAGTACTACATCCGGGCCAGCGCCTCTTGGGTGGAGGCACGCTCTCATGTTCTCAAGCATGACAACTGCTTTGCCATCTTTGACCGGCGAGGGAACATGCGCCCCCTCGGCATCCGGGATCATGGCCTCTTCCGGGACGACACCCGCTTTTTGTCCCGCTGGGTGTTGGACTTGCAGGGAAAGCAGTTCCTGCTGCTCAGCTCAGAGGTGCGGGAAGACAAAGATATTTTGGCGGTGGATCTGACCAACCCGGAGTTCACCACCTCAGAGGGGCAGTTTATCGGTCAAGATACTCTGCATGTTTTACGGACTACTTTTTTGTGGAACAACGTAGCCTACGAGCGCATTCGCATTCACAACTACGGCTCGGAGCCGTTTCGCGTGCCGATTACCCTGCGCTTTGAGGCGGACTTTGCCGATATTTTTGAGATCCGGGGCATCCGACGGGCCCAGCGGGGTCAAGTGCTGCCGGCCCAGGTGACCCCCGAGAGGGTGGTTCTTCGCTACCGCGGCTTAGATGGAGTGGAGCGGCAAACCCAGTTGCAATTTTTGCCGGCGCCGGAGCTAGTGTCGGAGAAGCTGGCGCAGTGGTGGGTGCCTTTGGCCCCGCAGGAGGAACGGGATTTGGAGCTGAGGGTGATCTGCAGCTACGGCGGGGAGGAGATTGCCCCTTTGACCTACCAGGAGGCTCTGCAGGCGGAGCGGGAGCAAAGGGCTTCCTTGCGGGCGCAAGCCCACCGGATCGACACCGGCAATGCTCAGTTTAACGATTGGCTCAACGCCTCACGGGATGATCTGCTGATGATGCTCACCCGCACTCCCTACGGGCTTTATCCCTATGCGGGGGTGCCTTGGTTTACCACGGTCTTCGGGCGCGACGCCCTGATCACCGCCCTGGCCACTCTCTGGTGGTTTCCAGACTTGGCGCGGGGGGTGCTGCTGTATCTGGCGGCCCACCAGGCCCAGGAGGTGGACCCCAGCCGCGATGCCGAGCCTGGCAAGATCCTGCACGAGCAGCGGCGCAGCGAGATGGCCAAAACCCGCGAGATCCCTTTTGGCAACTATTTTGGCAGCATCGACTCCACCCCTCTGTTTGTGGTGTTGGCAGGACGCTATGTGCAGCGCAGCGGCGATCTCGAGCTGTTGCGGCAGTTGTGGCCAAACATCGAAGCAGCCCTGCACTGGATGGACACTTACGGGGATCCCGATGGGGATGGCTTTCTGGAGTACGCGGGCAAAGCTCACCGGGGCCTGCGCAACCAAGGCTGGAAGGATTCTGAAGATGCCATCTTCTACCCGGACGGATCCCTGGCAGAACCCCCCTTGGCCCTGTGCGAGGTGCAGGGCTATGCCTACGAAGCTAAGCAGTTGGCAGCAGAGATGGCGGAGCTGCTGGGGCGGCAAGAGCAAGCAGCCCAGTTGCGACAACAAGCGGAAAAGCTGCAGCAGCAGTTTTGGGATCACTTCTGGTGCGAAGAGTTGGGGGGCTATGCCCTGGCTTTGGATGGCCAGAAGCAACCCTGCCGGGTGCGCAGCTCCAACATGGGCCACTGTCTGTTTTCGGGGATCGCCCATCCCGAGCACGCCGCCCGCATTGCCCGGCAACTGCTGGAGCCAGCTTTCTTCAGCGGCTGGGGGATCCGCACGGTGCCGGAGGGAGAGGGCCGCTACAACCCCATGTCCTACCACAACGGCTCCATCTGGCCCCACGACAACGCCTTGATTGCAGCAGGCTTATCTCGCTATGGCTTCAAGGGCGAAGCGGTGCGGGTCTTGACAGCGCTGTTCGATGCCAGCCAGTTTCTGGAGCTGAAGCGGCTGCCTGAGCTGTTTTGTGGCTTTCGGCGGCGACAGCGGGAGGGCCCCACCCTTTATCCGGTGGCCTGTCTGCCCCAGTCTTGGGCGGCGGCCAGTGTGTTTTTGCTGCTGCAGGCTTGTCTGGGGCTGGAGATCGACGGGCTGGCTCAACGGGTACATTTAACCAAGCCCACTCTGCCCCTGTGGCTGCCCCATGTCATTCTTGAGAATGTGCAGGTGGGCCAGGGATCCCTGGACATCGGTCTCTATCTGCAGTCAGGAGGGGTGGGGATCAACATTCTCAGGAGTGCGGGGGACGTGGAGTTGACGGTGAAATAGTTGCAAAATTCAAGACATCCGCAACACAACCTACAACTAAGTTTCACCTGCCAAATGTGGCGATAGGGACACAACTCAACAGTTCAGACAGCCTCTCCCTATCCCACATCACCCACATCATCAGAAGTTCTACTCTTGAATGTAGAGCTGATCCAAATTCCACAATGGCCCCAGAATGGGTCGGGGATCCACCCCTTGAATGCGGTTGCGCAGGGCTGAGAGAACCAGGGGGTTGAAAGTGCCAATTTGGGGCAGCTGTTCCTGAATGATGATTTGAAACCGGTCGTAGAGGGCCTTGCGCTTTTCAAAGTCTAGCTCCCGCACCCCTTCGATAAAGATGCGGTCGATCTCCCGTTCCCAATCGCTCACCTCAACCCCTTCTGCCGGGTTGCCGGGCAAATCTCCCAGATTAAAGAGGTGCAAACGGCCATCGCTGCGCCAGATGTTGGAGCCGTTGTTGGGTTCGGTACCGCCGCCGCCAAAGCCCAGCAGCAGGGTTTCCCAGTCGCGGCTATCGGTGCGCTGCACCAGGGTGTTGAAGGCGATGGGGGTAAAATCAACGGTGATGCCGATCCGCTCCAGATCAGCTTTGATCAACGCGCCAGTGGCCTCCCGCTGATTGTTGCCGGCGTTGGTGAGCAAGGTGAAACGGACACGGTTGCCCTCGGAATCCCGCAGGTGGCCCTCAGCATCGTAGGTGTATCCGGCATCGAGGAGCAGTTGCCGCGCTTTTTCAGGGTTGTAGTCGTAGGTGGGCAAGCCCTCTTCGGGGCTGAGGTAGAAGGGGCTGGCGGGGGAAAAGACCGAGTGCTGGATCTGGCCCAACCCTTGCAGGACGCTATCGACGTAAAACTGCCGGTTCATGGCGTGGGCCACCGCCCGGCGGAAGTTCAAATCGTTAAACCAGCGGCTTTTGACGGGATCCACAAAAGGCCGCCCGGTCTGGGGGTTACGGGCGCGGCTGAGGTTGAAGGCAAAGAAACTGTTGTTCAATGTCTGGCCGAGATTGTAGATGGTGAACTGATCCCGTTCTTCTTCCCGCTTCAAGAGCTGAAAATCTCTCCCCCGCACCGAAAACACGTCGGTCTCGCCGGAGCGAAACTGCAGCAGCGCGGTGTCCTCTGAGTCCACAATGCGCAGGATCACCCGTTCAATGCGCGGGATCCCTTCCCCCTTCCAGTAGTAGGGATTGGGCCGGTACACCAGCCGCTGGCCGGGGGTGTATTCCTGCATGACATAGGGGCCGGCCCCCACCAACTCCTGCACCGGCGTGTCGATACCCCAGGTTTGCAAGAAAAGGGGGTTGCCCCGGCTGTCCAACTGCTCGACAGTGGGCTCGAGGATGTGCTTGGGCAAAATAGGGGATCCGGCCTGCAGCAGAAAGGGAGCGAAGGGCTCCGGCAAAACGAACTCAATCCGCCGCTCGTCCAGCGCCCGCACCTGAGGCAGTGCTCCAGCTTCCCCAATTCGCTTCACGTCCCGCGAGGAAGTCGGGATCCGCTCGTCGAAGATGATGCGGTTGAAGGTAAAGTCCACATCTGCTGCCGTCAGGGGCTCTCCATCCGACCAGCGCAGCCCTTCCCGCAAGGTAAAGACATAGCGCAAGCCGTCCTCAGACACTTCCCAGCCTTCCGCCAGCTCCGGTTTGGGCAAGAGGGTATCCTCATCCAAGGTGACCAAGCCCGCCTCCAGGTAGGCGATGGCGTCGCGGCTGGAGCTTTCGGCGGCCAGATAGGTGTTGAAGGTTTTGGGATCCGAAGTCACCGTGGCAACCAGATGGGGGGGGCGGGTGGGCGTGGCACAAGCGCTGAGCCAGAGCAGAAGGATCCCCAAGAGTAGAGGGACAAAAAGGCTTCTCTTGAGCTGGTCTGTTGAGGTGCTGTTTTGGCCCACCATTTCCTTTGCCAAGTTGTCGTTCCAAGCAGGTTTGAGACGGCCCGTTTCTGTCCTGTGCTGGAGGCGCAAGCGCTCCACACCACTAAGGCCCTCACCCCCAGCCTTTCTCCTAGAAGACTGGCCCGCGCCCCCGGCCCTTTTCCCAGAGGGAAAGTTGGGGATCGAGGCGACGGGTGGTTTCACGGCGATTTTGCGGGAGCGGTTGCTTGCCAGTTTGGCAGCTCGGGCAGGGCGATGACCAGGTTCTTTTCAGACTCTGCTGGGAAGGTTAGCACTCCAGCAACAGGGCTACTGCGAAGGCAGCAATGGCCTCTCCCTGACCTATGGGGCCCAGTTTTTCGTTGGTGGTGGCCTTTACCCCCACTTGCTTAGGGGAGATCTGCATTGCCTCGGCTAGACGGGCTTGCATGGCGGGGATGTGAGGTTTGAGCTTCGGCTGCTCCGCCACCACCACACTGTCCACATTGACAATTCGCCAGCCTTCTTGGCTCACCAGTTGCACCACTTGCTGTAGTAAAAGGATGCTGTCTGCCCCTTTCCAACGCTCTTCTTCAGGGGGGAAGTAGTAGCCAATATCCCGCAGAGCGGCAGCCCCCAGGAGAGCATCCATGATGGCGTGGGTGAGGACATCGGCGTCGCTATGGCCCAATAGCCCCTTTTCGTAAGGGATCCGGATCCCGCCCAGGATCAGGGGGCGCCCCTCGACG
This sequence comes from Thermostichus sp. MS-CIW-38, assembly GCF_054058415.1. Lineage (NCBI taxonomy): Bacteria > Bacillati > Cyanobacteriota > Cyanophyceae > Thermostichales > Thermostichaceae > Thermostichus > Thermostichus sp. MS-CIW-38. The sequence continues at coordinate 14,988 of NZ_JBSSAH010000039.1, forward strand.
AGGCGGTGGATGTCGTAGCCCTGGCCAATGCGCACTTTTCCGGCTCCCTTGGGAAAACCATCGAGACCCTTGTCGACCATCGCCCCCTCCGAGGAGCTAGGGGGATGGGAGTCGAGTAACCGACAAGCAGCTTTTGAGAACGCCTCTTTCTATTCTGCCGGCTCCAGAGGGGAATAGCAGATGGGACAAGACGAACCACTGTAGCAGTCGAAGCAGATGAGGTGAGACTTCCCGTAGGGATTGGCGCAGCGCTTGGCCCACTGATAATCGCTGTAGCTAAGATCTTTTCCGCAAACGTCACATCTGGCCATCCCGCTTTCTTCTCCTCAAGCTTCCGAATTAAAACACCACACTAGAGAGATGATCCTAATCGATCCCTGAGCCCCAGCTTGAGAGAAACTATCCCCCAGCCCTGTCCAGAAGGGGATCCTGCCGCCCACAGGGGATCCCGTCTTCGAGAGGCGTCCAGCCCGGCTGCCAAAGATCCCGGTTCTTCAGGGTGGCCGCGTTGACCCAGAGGCGCACCTGGGGATCGCAGACGGCTCTGAGCTCGGCAAACACCAGCCCTCCTTCCCCTTGTTGGCGAGCGGTGACCTGAAAATGTCGCCAACCCAGAACAGGCTGAGCGGAAGTCCACTTGGAGCCAAGCAGATGGGGAAAGCGCTGTTTTTGGCGGGGCTTGCTGCGGGCCATGGGTTGAGAACTTGTTGCCACCCTTGCCTGTGGGCGAGCAGGTCTGCTGTCGGCTTCTGAGAACGGGATGAAGTTGGATCGGGAAGATCGATATGATGGCTAGGGGTGCTATGGCATCCCAACCTACCCACTTAGCCTATCCAACAATGGTGCAAAACGGGCAAAAGCTCGGGTTCTTTTGGCGTCAGGTGTTCCTGAAAGGGATCCTCCTGCTGCTCATCCTGGGCGGTCTGGTTTTGGGAACGGGACTGCCTCTGGTCGCGGCAAGTAGTCCTACTCTCTCCGGAAAGCTGACGGGGCCAGAGTGGCGACAAGCGGATCCGGAAGCCAAGCAGGACTTTTGTCGCAAAGCCTTTCAAGCGTTTCGCGCCTCTCCTTCCCAAAGCTATATCATCAGCTCCAATGTGCAGGCTTTGACCCCAGAAGGTTTGTGTCGGCGCTTGGATCAGTTTTATCAATATGCCGTCAACGACGAGATCCCCATCAACCAGGCGGCCAATATTGCCCCATTGCTGTTTTCAGACTTACCCCTGGAGCAGCCTTGATCCCTGTGGAGCGCTTGGTCTGCTGGGGACAAAGGCGGCGGGCGAGGATCTGGGCCCAGCTCTCAACAGTTTGGCCGGATCTAGACAGGCGTAGCCAGAGGTTCCGGGGGTGCAGGGAAAGGGAGCTGCTGCAGTTGGGGTTGGTGGGGGCGGATCCCCATTGCTTGGCGCATCAAAGCAGGCTTGAGCAGCGGCAAAACCTCCAGTCCCCACAGGCCCAGGCAACGCAAGACCAGCAACGGCCAGCTTCGGTTGGAAAAGAGGCGATTGGCAGCATCGGTTGCAAAAAGAACCAGCGCGTTTTCTGGGCGGCGACAGCGCTCGTAGGCTTTTAACAAAGCCGGATCGCCGGGATCCCGGCCCGCCATTTTGGCTTCGATCAACAGGGCAGCCAAGGCCGCCACATCCCGCATGCCCAGATTCGCTCCCTGCCCCCCCAGCGGATGGGTGGTATGGGCAGCATCCCCCACCAAAGCCAGCCGGGATCCGATATAGGTTTGGGCATGGGCCCGCTGTGGCTCATAACAGGCTCTGGGAGAGGCCGCCAGCAAGGCTCCCAACTGGGATCCAAACCAAGGCCGGATGGCCTGCAGAAACTCAGCCTCAGATAAGCCCATCAGCCAATCTCGATCCGCTTGGCGAACTGTCCAGACGACGCAACTGCGATGGGGATCGGAGGTGGGCAAAATGGCGAAGGGACCGCTGACCTGAAAGCGCTCGTAGGCCACCTGCCGGTGAGGATGCTCATGGGTGAGGGTGGAAACGATGCACACCTGCCCATAGCCCCAGCAGGATAACGGGATCCCAGCCTGTTCCCGCAGCCGCGAACGGGCCCCATCTGCAACCACTAGCAGAGCAGCTCGCAGAGTTTGCCGGGATCCCTCCTGGGCCAGCTCTACCCGAATGTGATCTGCTGCAGGGGAGAAACTTTGCACCTGAGCAGGGCTGAAAAGGGTTACCGAAGGGCACTCGCGAATGCGCTGCAACAGGGCCTTTTGGGTAATTTGATTTTCCACGACGTAGCCCAGCGCCGGCGCTTGGAGCGTTTCGCGGCACAACTGAGCCATCCAGGGGCTTTCCCCATCAGAGACCTGAATGCGGTGAATGGGAGAAACTCCCCAGGCTTCCATGAGGGGCCACACCCCAATTCGCTGCAGAATGCGGGCTGTCCCCAGAGCCAAAGCGCTGGCTCGGCCATCGGGCCCCACCCCCTGCGAGAGATCCCGCCCCTCGATCAGCCCAACACGGATTCCGGCCTGACCCAAAGCGGCTGCCAAGGTGGATCCCACCATCCCAGCTCCGGCAATCACCACCTCGAAGTCCAGTCGCCTTGGCTTGGCTGCTGTCGGAGCAATGGCTAGGGGAGCAGCGGAAGTGGGCAAAAGGCTCATGGGCACTCACGGCAAGTAGGCTTAACTTCCATTCTAGGGTTCCTGCACCTGGCAGGCCGCCGAGGATCAAGCAGTAAATTGGGTCAAAGTGCTACGAGGGATCCCTTTTGATCTCAGCCCCTTTGTTTGCTGCTGCAGGGTGGAATCCCTGTGGGTAGCTGATACATTTACGCTGAACACTGCTGAACATCACTGTTCAACTATGCAGCGATAGCATTCTGTTTGTTTCCAAACAGAATGGCGGTATCCCGCAAAGCTTTGAGTAGAATACCCAAAGCGCAGTTTCCGTGTCGTCTTACTACCAATTTTCTGCTTTGCTTTGGCTACCATGTTGGCAGACTCGAAAGTAAACAGAAAGATCAACTGGTAGTAATCCGTACTGAACATATTATACATTATTTTCAGTATAGTCGAGCTTATTATTGACTAGAGTCATGCTCTTGCCATCTCACTTTTATGCCCAGCTCCATCATTTCCCCGGAAAACCTGCTGGATCTCTGTGAACAGGGTGTGTACAAGGCGTTGGCCGCTGGAGCCGACCAGGCAGAAGTGTTTGCCAACTCAGGCCGGGAAACGGAAGTCACGTTTGAAAAAAACGACCTGAACCTGGCCCGCAGCAGCAGCGAGACCCTGTTCGGCGTTCGGGTTTTCTGTGGCGGCAGGCTGGGCTTTGCCACCTCCAACCGCCCGGAAGAGTTAGCTGAGACGGCGGCTGAGGCTGTGACCATGGCCAAGGCTTCGCCGGCGGATCCCCTCAACGGGCTGCCGGAGCCCCAACCTTTGCCCCAGGTGCCCTTTGCCCTCGACCCAGGCCTGCTGGAACTGGATGCCGCCGAGCTGACCCAGTTGGGATCCCAATTGCTGGAGTGGGTGCGCTCCAAAGACCCTCGCATCACCATCGACAGCGGCTCCCTCAGCGTGGAGGAAGAGACCCTGGCCATCGCCTCTTCCACCGGCATCCGCGCCAACCATCACAGCGTGGAAGCGGGGGGATCCCTCTTTGGCATGGCCATTGATGGGGACGAGGTGGGCAGCTTTGCCTACGACGGCGACAGCGTCCAGAAGCGGGCCGATCTGGTGCCGGCGCTGGAGCGGGCTTTTGATCGCTTTGTCCAGAAATGCGTGGGCGCGCTGGGGGCTGGCGAGGGGGAGAGCTTCCGCGGCCCCATTGTCCTGCCGCCAGATGTGGTGGAGGAGTTTCTAGGGGATCTCCTCTTTGTGCTGGGGGCGGATGCGGTGCGCAAAGGCAAAAGCCCCTTGGCGCAAAAAATGGGATCCCGGATCGCCAGCCCGTTGCTCACCGTGGTTTCTGAAGGCCTGGGCCTGCCCGGCTACCCCATTGAGCCCTTCGACCGCGAAGGGATCCCGCGCCAGATTACCCCCCTGATTCATGAAGGGATCCTCTGCAACTTCATGTACAACAGCTACGAGTCCCGCGCTGCTGGCGTTCCCTCCAACGGCCATGCCACAGGGGGAGCAGGCAGCCTGCCGGGAGTAGGGCCGGCTTGCCTGAGGGTGGCCCCAGGGACAACCCCCCTGTCCGAGCTCTACGCGATGGATCGGGGAGTTATCGTCACCCGCCTCTCCGGCAGCAGCAACCCCATTACCGGTGACTTTTCTGGGGTGGTGAAAGGGGGCTTCTTGGTCAAAGGCGGCGAGAAACGCCCCATCCTGGAGACCACCATTGCCGGCAATCTCTACGATTGTTTGCGCAATATCTCCGCCATTTCCCAGGAAGTAACGGTTTTCAACGGCACGGCTGCCTTTCCCGCCCTGCGCATTGAAGATGTATCCATCACTGCGGGCTAAGTAAAGCTAGGGGTGTCGAGATCCCGGCAACAGCGATTAACCTCATTCCCAAAAGCTGCGGAGTTGTTCCCATGGGCCAGGAGATCACCTGCCTCCGTTTTGGTACTGCAGACTTTGCTCAGTTTGCAGCTCGGCTCCAGCAAGAGACGAAGTTGCTCGAGCGCTGGTTGGCCGGTGCGCCGGGGCTGGATCCCGCCTGCCGGCCCTTTGCCCAGGGATCCCCGGTGGGCGGGTTTGAGCTGGAGGCGTGGCTGGTCACCCCTCAGGGGGATCCGGCCCCGATCAACTCAGCCTACCTGGAAGCGGTGAATGATCCGCTGGTGGTGCCGGAACTGGCCCAGTTCAACGTGGAGATCAACAGCCGGCCCCAAGTTTTGACCGGCTTGGCTCTGCGGCAGTTTCAGCAAGAGCTGGGCCAAACGTGGGATCGCTGTTGCCGGGTGGCCGAACACTTGCAGGTGGGGCTGATGATGATCGGGATTTTGCCCACGGTGCAGCAACGGCAATTGACCCTGAAGATGATCTCGCCCCGCAAGCGTTACCTGGCCCTCAACGAGCAGATCCTGAACTTGCACCGGCGTGAGCAATCCCAAGCGATCCCTTCCCTGGGGCTAGATATCGAAGGACCGGCTGGGCGGTTGCGGGTTACCCACCCGGACATCATGCTGGAGGCGGCGACCACCTCTTTCCAAATCCATCTGCAGGTATCCCCCCAACAGGCGGCCCGTTACTTCAACGCTTCCCTGCTCGTGTCAGCCCCCTTGGTGGCGCTGGCGGCCAATTCCCCCTACCTATTCGGGCACGATCTGTGGGCAGAAACCCGCATCCCTTTGTTTGAGCAAGCTTTGGATGGGCCACCCCCGCCCTCCCCCACCCACTGCCCCCGCGTCACCTTCGGGCAAGGCTATGTACAGGGATCCCTGATGGAGCTGTTCTGGGAAAACCTGCATCGCTACCCGGTGGTGCTGCCGCAAACGTTGGCCGCCTCTCCCTGGGAGCTGGCCCATTTGCGCCTCCACAACGGCACCATCTGGCGCTGGAACCGACCCCTGATCGGCTTGGATCCCGTTCCCCACTTGCGCATCGAACAGCGGGTGGCAGCGGCAGGCCCAACCCTACCCGACATGATCGCCAACGCGGCCTTCTACTTTGGCCTGGTGCAAGCCTTGGGATCCCAGCCCGTCCCCCCCGAGCAGGAGCTGAGCTTTGCCCAGTGCCGCGCCAATTTCTACACGGCGGCCCGCTGGGGTCTGGAGGCCCCCATCACTTGGCTCAAGGGTTGGCAGGGATCCCTGCGCCAATTGCTGCTGGAAGAGCTGATCCCCCAAGCAGAGGCGGGTTTGGTTCAACTGGATCTGGCCCCCTCCGATATTCAGGAGTATCTGGGCATTCTCCGCGCCCGCGTCGAGTCGGGGCAGAATGGGGCCACCTGGCAGCGCCGCTATGTCGCCCGGCATGGTAAAGATATGCAACAATTAACCTGTGCCTACTGGGAACGGCAGCGGCAAGGCCAACCGGTACACACCTGGGATCTCAGCTAGGGCTCTCTCCACAGCCGGTTGTACCAGCGGTGGGCCACCGCGGCGGCAGGGCGGACCCTTGCTCAAATTTCGAGCGGGCAGATTCTTGCTCAGAGGGTCTTTCGCGACCCGAGCTACCGCAGCGAAACGGTTCATTTGGACTCCCGCTCCCTCCCACCCTAGGGCCGGAAGCCAGAAGTTTGAGTCGAGCCTCTTAGCCCAAACAGCATGCTCACCGTTCTCGATCATCTACCGGATCAACTGCTGGATCTAGAGGCCCATCAGCTTTACGACCGATTGGGTGGGCCAACCCTCATCCATCTGCCGGGACGACGGGATCCCGCCCTGTTTGTGTCCGTCCTGCTGCACGGCAACGAAACCACCGGCTGGCAGGCGGTGCGACAGCTTCTCCGCCGCTACAGTCCTCTGCACCGCTGCCGCGAACGGGAATTGCCCCGCTCCCTTTCCCTCTTCATCGGCAATGTTCATGCAGCCCGTCAAGGACAACGGCGGCTGGACGGCCAACCCGACTACAACCGCATTTGGGGCTCCGGCTCCACCCCCGAACATGCCATGGCCCAGGCCGTCCTTCAGCAAATGCAGCAGCGGGGCGTTTTTGCCAGTGTCGATATCCACAACAACACGGGCACCAACCCCCACTACGCCTGTGTCAATCACCTGGATGCCCCTACCCTGCACCTGGCCACCCTGTTTGGGCGCACCGTTCTCTATTTCACCAGGCCAGAAGGGGTGCAGAGCATGGCCTTCGGGCGCTTCTGCCCGGCGGTGACCCTGGAATGCGGCAAGCCGGATCAGCCCCACGGCACCCAGCATGCCTACGAATTTCTGGAAGCCTGCCTTCACCTGTCGGCGATCCCGCAGCGCCCTGTCTTCCGCCAAGATATCGACCTGTTCCACAGCGTCGCCATTGTCAAAATCCCGGATCAGGTGAGCTTCAGCTTTGGGGAAGAGAATGGCGACCAAGAGGGATCCCCCTCTCACATCCGCTTCCCGCCGGATTTGGATCTCCTCAATTTTCGGGAGCTTCCCCCCCACACCCCTATTGGCTGGACGAACAACGGCTTCCACCTGGAGGTGCAAGACGAGCAGGGCCAAAATGTGGCGGATCGCTTTTTCTATGCCTGCAATGGAGAAATTCGCACCAGCGTGCCCATCATGCCGGGCATGCTCACCCTCAACAGCCGCATCATCCGCCAAGACTGCCTCTGCTACCTGATGGAGCGCTACCCCCTGGTGGGCTGAGCCGGGCTGCCAATTTCCCCGAGGGGATCCCCAAACCAGAACGGGTGGTGCTCCCCACCCCTGCAATAACAGACTCCCCGCTGGCCGCTGTACCCGTCCGCCGAGGGATGGTGGGTACGCTAACGTGGGACAGAGCGACCCCGCAAGCCCTATCCTGAAAACTGCCAACGGCACGCTGAGCCCACGGGATCCCTATGTTGCGCCTGCTGCGGATCGAGAACTTTGCCCTGATCGAGCAATTGGAGATCCCTTTTCGAGCGGGGCTGAACGTGCTCACCGGAGAAACCGGGGCCGGCAAATCCATCATCCTCGATGCGCTGGATGCAGCTCTAGGAGGTACAGCTCGGGCTCTGCGAACTGGCAGCGAACGAGGTCTGGTGGAGGCAATTTTCCATCTCAATCCCGAGCTGCAAGCCTGGTTAGAACAAGAACAAATCGAACCCCTAGAGGAGGGCCTGGTTTGTAGTCGCGAGCTGGTGTTGCGCAACGGCAAGCTCACCAGCCGCCTGCGGGTGAATGGGGTGCTGGTGAACAAAGCCCAGATGCTCAACCTGCGGGCCAAATTGGTGGAGATCACTGCCCAGGGGCAAACCGTTCAAATCCAATCTCCCCAAACCCAGCGCCGTTGGCTGGACGACTTTGGCGGCGAAGAGTTGTTGCGAACACGGGCGGAGGTGGCTGCCCTTTACCAAACCTGGAACCAACTGAAAACAGAGGTGGAATCCCGCCGGCAAAACCAACAACTGCGCCTGCAACGGCTAGACCTACTGGAGTTTCAAGCGCAAGAGCTGGCCGCCCTGCGCCTGGAGGATCCCGACGAAATGGCCAAGCTGGAGCGGGAACGAGAGCGCCTGGCCCACCGCGTGGAACTGCAACAGCAAAGCTACGCAGCTCACCAACTGCTCTACCAAAACGATAGTGGCTCACCGGCCATCGCCGACCTGTTGGGCCAGGTAGAGCGGCTGCTCCAGACCATGACCCAGCGGGATCCCGACCTAGCCCCTCTGGCGGAAATGGTCAGCAGCGCTCTCATTCAGGTGGAGGAGGTGGGGCGGGAGCTGGTTCGCTACGGCGAGACGCTGGAGGCGGATCCCGGTCGGTTGAACAAAATTGAACGGCGCTTGGCGCAACTCAGACAAGCCTGCCGCAAATACGGCCCGACCTTGGCTGAGGTGATGGCCCATGCGGAGCGGGTGCAGGCGCAGTTGGCCCAACTGCAAGGAGACAACACCGACCTAGAGGAATTGCAGGCGCGGCTGGACAAAGCTGCCCAAGACCTGGAGCGCCATTGCCAAGCGCTCTCCCAACTGCGGCAACAAGCGGCCCGTCAACTGGAAAAGGCCCTCATAGAAGAGCTCAGGCCGCTGGGGATGAGCGCAGTGCAATTCCAGGTGCAGATCCAACCCGGCCCCCCGACGGCAGAGGGGGTGGATCAGGTGAGTTTTTGGATTAGCCCCAACCCGGGTGAGCCTCTTCAGCCCTTGGCCAGCATCGCCTCCGGCGGCGAGATGAGCCGTTTTCTGCTGGCCTTGAAAGCCGTATTCAGCCGCATCGATCCGGTGGCCACCATGGTTTTCGACGAAGTCGATACCGGCGTGTCGGGCAAAGTGGCACAAGCCATCGCCACCAAGCTGTACAGCATCGCCCGAGATCACCAGATCCTCTGCGTCACCCACCAACCCCTGATCGCTGCCCTGGCGGATCACCACCTGCGGGTTCACAAGGTGGTGCACCAAAAGCGAACTTCTGTGCGGGTGGAGCTTTTGGGAGAACGAGAACGCCGCGAAGAACTGGCCCAACTTACTGCCGGCCACTCCGCCCAAGAAGCGATGACTTTTGTGGAGGCTCTCCTCAACCAAGCAGCTCAACTGCGCAAGCAGCAACTGGCCAGCCCCGCTTGACCCTCCTCTCCTTTTGTTTTGAGTGAGGGGAGGGGGGTGAGGGCCTCACCCGCCCAAGAACAGCTCCAGCACCTCAGGATTGTTCAACAAGTTGGGGCCAGTATCCTCAAAGCGGTTTTCTCCCGTGGACAAGACATAGCCCCAGTCCGCCATCTTCAGGGCCTGCTTGGCATTTTGCTCCACCATGAGGATGCTGATGCCGAGACGGTTGATCTCTTGCAGGAGGGCGAAGGTCTGTTCTATGTACAGCGGTGACAGGCCGGCGGTCGGCTCATCCAGCAACAACAACTGCGGCTCCACCATCAACGCTCGCCCTATGGCCAGCATCTGCCGTTGTCCACCCGATAGGGATCCCGCCGCTTGGCGTCGTTTCTCTTTCAGGGGTGGAAACAGCTCATAAACCCGCTCCAGTTGGGCGGCAGGGTTGTCGCGTCGGATGAAGGCCCCCATCTCCAGGTTCTCTTGCACGGTGAGGGAAGGAAAGACATTGTTGGTCTGGGGCACAAAGCCGATTCCCCGCTGCACCAGTTGCTCGGCAGGCAAGTGGGTGATGTCGGATCCCTGAAACAGCACTCGGCCTGAGCGGATGGTGGCCAAGCCAAATAAGGATTTCAGCACCGTCGATTTGCCGGCTCCATTGGGGCCGATGATCACCACAATTTGCCCGGGGTTCACCTTCAGGTGGATCCCCTTGAGGATGTCCACCCCCCGGTAGCCGCTGTAGAGATCTTGGATGTCCAGCAAAGGGGTCATGAGAGGGATCCCTCCGAAGGCAGAGGGGAGGGTTGGGGTGGGTTTAGGGAGTCGGCCAGTGCCACAGATCCCAAATAGGCCTCCCGCACGGCTGGGTTTTGTTTGATCTCCTCCATGGATCCCTGGGTGAGAACCTTGCCGGCAGCCATGACCACCACATGGTCGCAGAGACGGGTCACCAGATCCAGGTCATGCTCGATGATGCAAAAGGTGCAGCCCCGCTCGCGGTTGAGATACTCGATAAAGCGCATCAAATCCGCCAGCAGGGTGCGGTTGACGCCGGCCCCCGGCTCGTCCAGCAGGATCACCCGTGCATCGGTCATCAAGGTACGTCCCAGTTCCAGGAGTTTTTTTTGCCCGCCGGAAAGGGTGATGGCCAGTTGATCCCGCAGATGGATCAGGTTCAGCCGTTCCAGAACCTCTTCCGCCCGAGCTTGCAGGTTGCGTTCTTGTCGTTGCACCTGCCGCCAACTGAACCAAGTGGCGAATAGGTTTTCCCCTATCTGATTGGGGGGAACCACCATCAAGTTCTCCAAGACAGTCATGCGGCCAAACTCCCGCGGGATCTGAAAGGTGCGCACCAGCCCTCGACGAAACAGATGGTGAGGGGGCAGGCCGGTGATGTCTTCCCCATCTAGCCAGATGCGCCCGCTGCTGGGCCGAATAAACCCGGCAATGATGTTAAAAAGCGTGGTCTTCCCGGCCCCATTCGGGCCGATCAAGCCCGTAATCCGACCGGTTTCGATGCGGAAGGAACAGTGATCCACCGCGCTAATGCCGCCAAACCGCTTGGAGATGTCGTCGATAACAATCACGCCGCTGCCTTGGGAAAACCCCGCCGACCGATGAGTTCAGTATTTCTCAAAATATAATGAGCCCAATGGCCGAGTTTGCCCATTATCCTTCCTGGATTCCTACAGGGGCAACTGCCTTTGGAGGCCGCAGCCAGCCCTACAGCAGCCAAGGAACGGGCGAGATCCTGAGTCTGGCCCGCCTGTTTCCCGGAGCCATCTTTTCTTGAGGGAGTGGGGAACGCTTTGAGGTGAGCCAACGTCTGACTGCTACGGTTCAACACTTGCTTGACTTTTGGGATCTGAGTTCTACTTTCTCTTCCCTCACAGGAGGTTGTCGGCTATGTCTCGCATGAATAAACTCACCCGACGGGCCTTTGCAGCGGCGGCTGCCCTGACGGCGGCTGCTCTTGCCACCACTCTGCTGCCCAGCACGGCTCAGCAGGCAACTCAAGGGCCGGTCAAAATTGGGGCTTTAATGTCTCTCACCGGGGATCTGCAGGCCTTCGGGGAAAACTGCCTCAAAGGGATCAAGCTGGCGATTGACCAAATCAACGCCGCCGGTGGCATTTTGGGATCCCCTGCCCAAGTGGTCGAAGCGGATGACCAGACGTCGGCTCAGCCGGCTATCGACGCAGCTCAACGGTTGGTCACCGTGGAGAAGGTGGCCGGCATCATCGGCGCCTTGGGCAGTGGCATCACCATTCCGGTGGCCACGACGGTTTCTGTTCCCAATCGGATCCCGCAAATTTCCCCCGCTTCCACCGCTCCTACCATTACCACCCTGGAGGACAACGATTTTCTGTTTCGCACAGTTCCTTCCGATGCCTATCAAGGGGTAGCCCTGGCCCAGATCACCCGTGAAGAGAAGCTGGAGCGCCTGGCCATCATAATAACGACTATGGCCAGGGCCTGGCCGACAGCTTTAAGACGGCTTTTGAAAAGCGGGGCGGCACCATCACCAAGTCGGTTCCCTACGAGCCCGGCAAGGCTTCCTACCGCAGTGAGCTGACCCAACTGAAGGAAGGGGATCCCCAGGCGTTGGTGCTGATTGGCTACCCCGAAAACGGTGTGGTCATTTTGCGGCAAGCTTTGGAAGAGGGGCTGTTTGACCGCTTTGTCTTCACCGATGGCATGCGCTCTCCCGATGTGGCAGCCCAGGTGGGAGCCGAAAAGCTAGAGGGATCCATCGGCGTTTCGCCTCAGGCCCTCACCGATAGCAAGGCTTACCAAATCTTTGCCGAAGCCTACAAAGCCGCCTACGGGGAGCTGCCCCCCACCCCCTACATCGACACCGCCTACGATGCCGCTTTTGTCCTGGCTCTGGCCATTCAGAAAGCCGGCAGCACCGATGGCACTGCTGTTCGGGATGCTTTGCGGGAAGTGGCCAATCCCCCCGGCACCGAGATCCTGCCCGGAGAGTGGGCCAAGGCGGTGGAGCTGATCGGCAAAGGGGAAGACATCTTCTACACCGGCGCCTCTGGATCCATCAACTTCGATGAGAATGGGGAAGTTGCCGGCACCTTTGCCCACTGGACTTTCCAGGGGGGGAAGGTGGTGGATCTGAAGGTGTTTGAGCCGGAGAGCTAATTTTCCCCTGCGGCTCCTGAGTGGGGGCCGGTTTCTCCTTCTGAGCATGCCTCTAACCCCCAAAACCCTGAACTTTGCTGAATTTACTGAGCTTTAGGCGGTTTGGCAAAAGTCATTGAGAGGGATATAGTAGACCAAGTTTCCCCCTGATCCTTGAGTCCACCGCAACGGTTGCCGGGAAGTGAAGGGGGAAAGCGCTCGGGGGGTATTCCTCAGGGCTTTGCGGGATACCGCCTTCCTGCTCAGAGATAGGCAGGATGCGATCGCTTCTTTCCTGAACCATGTTCAGGAGAGTTCAGCGTGAATGTATCAGCTCCATCAAGACAATCCAGACGAGCAAGACGGGCCTGCACAGAGTACCCTCTGCAGGCCTTTTTGTGGGCCTGGGCCGCGCGGCTGTACGTCCCCAGCAGGGATCCCTCCCCATCACGTAGCTTTTTTTTGCGGCAACTCAGCGGAGGGCAAAGCAGGCTAAAGTGTCGGCATCCTGGCGTCTTGTGGAGAATCCTCGATGTTGTCCACCCAACTCCTCCTCCCCGGAGTGGCAGCTCTGCTCGGCTTCGGGTTTGCTCCAGCCGTCCTGGCTCAGACTTCCCACACCCAGCAGATGGCGATCCTGAACGGCAACGCCACCACCCTGCAAAGCAACGTCCTGCAAAACACCGTCCTGATCCTGCCCAACGTTCCCCCACAACAGTACGCCGACAGTTGGGGCTGGAGGAGCAGCCGCTCTTTGCCTCCCACTCCTGCTCCCATCACCGTCGTCATCCTCAACTCCCAAGTCAACCTAGCTGCCGAGGAAGTCGAGCCGAGGTCTTGCGGCCAGCGCTGTAGGGGATCCCTGCGCCTGCCTTGAGCGGGGGAGGCTGCTTTTTGCACTCCAGACTGCCCAAGTCCGCAATCCGGTTCGCGGCCACGCTCGGATCTGGGTGGATGGGGATTGATATAATCCAGGGCAATTGTCCGCTGCTGGGCGGCAGAGGGTTTTAACGCAAGCTTGGCCCGGCTGATACATTTACGCTGAACACTGCTGAACATCACTGTTCAACTATGCAGCGATAGCATTCTGTTTGTTTCCAACCAGAATGGCGGTATCC
>NZ_JBSSAH010000040.1:0-27852 GCF_054058415.1 Thermostichus sp. MS-CIW-38
CCCTGCAAAGTGCGGTCAATTTCTTGACGCAACTCTTGTGGGACTATCAGCTTGCAACGTACGGATATAGTCTGGCTCATGGGCTTATTGTAGTTTATCCAGACTTTTGACCAGCAAACCTATAAGGAGGCGGGCTTTCCTCCCGACACCAAGCCTGCGGCTATGGTGCGGGCCTCCAGCCCGAAAATTTGGTGAGGGTATCCCACTAGTTCCATCAGATGATCCCTTCTTGACGCTTGGCGATTGGCATCCGCCAGCCGGTGCCGAAGGCGCGATCGGTAATGCGTAGCCCAGGGGGAGCTTGGTGTCGCTTGAACTCGGCATTCTGAACCAGCCGCAGCACGTGCTGCACCGTGTCGGGATCGAACCCTTGAGCCACCAACTCGGGGCTGGATTGATGCTGCTCGATGTGCCGCTGCAGGATCTTGTCCAGCAAATCGTAGGGGGGCAAGCTGTCGCTATCTTGTTGGCCGGGTCGCAATTCCGCTGAGGGGGGCTTGGTCAGCGTAGCAAGCGGGATCCGCTCCTGCTGTCGGTTGATCCAGCGAGCCAAGCGGTACACCCAGGTCTTGGGCACATCGGAAATCACCGCCAGGCCGCCGGACATATCCCCGTAAATGGTGCAGTAGCCCACTGCTAGCTCTGATTTGTTGCCTGTGGTCAGCAGCAGCCGCCCGAACTTGTTGGAAAGGGCCATGAGGAGGGTGCCGCGAATGCGCGATTGCAGGTTTTCTTCCGTGATGTCGGGGGGGAGGCCGGCAAAGGGCTCTGCCAAAAGCTGGTGGTAGCTCTCCATGATGGACTGAATCGGCAGCTTCAGGGTCGGGATCCCCAGGTTTTGCGCCAGTTGGTAGGCGTCGGTCAGGCTGCCAGGGCTGGAATAGGGAGAGGGCATGAGCACCCCCAGCACCCGCTCCGGCCCCAAAGCATCGGCGGCGATCACAGCAGTGACGGCAGAATCGATCCCTCCCGACAGGCCCAATACCACCTCGCGAAAGCCACATTTGCTGACGTAATCGCGGGTGCCCAAAACCAAGGCTTCGTACAGCTCGGCTTCTGGTTCGGTCGGCCAGCGGGATCCCGCGGTCGGTGGGCTCTGGTCTAGGTTGGGAGACTGCGTCAACTCGTCCACATCCAGGATGAGCTGATCCGGCTGAAAGGCAGCCGCTTGGGCCACAACCCGACCCCAGCGATCCAGGGCACAACTGGCCCCATCGAAGATGAGATCGTCGTTGCCCCCCACTTGATTGACATAGAGAATGGGCAGGGCGTGCTTGCGGGCCAGGGATCCCAGCATCTCCAGCCGCAACTTCTGTTTGCCTAGGCTGAAGGGGGAAGCCGAGAGGTTAATCAGCAGGTCGGCACCGCAGCGGGCCATCTCTTCCACCGGATCCCAGTGGTAGCGGCGGTGCTGCCAAAAGTCGCGGTCGTTCCAAATGTCTTCACAAATGGTAAAGCCCAGGCGGCGGCCACGGTACTCGATGGGTTGGGGCTGGGATCCCGGCTCAAAATAGCGATCTTCGTCGAAGACATCGTAGGTGGGCAAGAGCGACTTCTGAAACCAGTGGCGGATCTGGCCTCCCTCCAGCCAGGCAGCAGCATTGTAAAGGGGCCGACCCTCAGGCAGAGGATTGGGCTGCACGGATCCCACGACTACCGGAATGCTGGCCTGTAACCGGCTGGCCAAGTGCTGCAAAACCTGGCTTGCCCTCTCGACCAGGGCCGGATAGAGCAACAAATCGCGGGGTGGATATCCCAGCAACGCCAGCTCCGAGGTGATGGCCAACTCTGCTCCCGCCGCCGCCACTGCCTCGACTGCCGAACGGATGCGCTCGGCATTTCCGCTTAGATCGCCGACGATGTAGTTCAGTTGCAACAGCGCTACCTTCACCCTGCCCCCCATATGGTAAATCTCACCATAAGTGGCCCAAACCGAATCGTCAACAAGATTCTGCTGCGGGCAAGCGAAGAATAAACGTGGTTTGGTGGGCAGTGCTTTCCACCTGCAAAGAGCCGCCCAAGTGGTTGGCAATGGCTTGGGCCAGAGCCAATCCCAAGCCTGTTCCCCCCTGCTGCCAGGGATCTGAGTGGGGGATGCGATAAAACTGCTCGAAAATGCGTTCTTGTTCTTCGAGGGGAATGGTGGTGCCCGTGTTGGTCAAGCGCAGCTCCCAGCGGTCGGAACCTAAAGCAACAGCCTCTAGGACAATGTGTTCGCCGGCGGGCGTGAATTTGTGGGCATTGGTCAAAAGCTCACAGACCAAGCGTTCCAACAGGCGGGGATGGGTGTGCAGATAGGGCAGGTGGGGATCCCAGTGAACTTCTAGGGTTTGCTGCCGCTTGCGCATCCGGTCTTGGAACCGATTGATAAGAGGTGCTAAAAGGAGAGGCAGGTTAACCTGCTCAGAGGGCAGCTTGAGCGTATTGCCCGACAAATTTTGTAGATCCAGAAGATCGTTAATTAGGGAGATCTCTCGCTCGCACGCCTGCTCCAGAACCTCAAGATACTGGATTTGCTTGGGGGTGAGAGGAGAAACTTGATGGCTCAGTTTCAGCAGGTGAACCGAGAGGCTAATGCTGGTAAGGGGAGTGCGCAGCTCATGGGAGACGGCGGCCAGGAAGTTATCCCTAATTTGGCTGAGTTTTTTCAATTCCGTCACCTGAGCCTGGCTGCTGAGGTAGAGCCTGGCCTGTCGCAAGGCAATCGCACACTGGGCCGCCATTTGCTGAGCCAAATCGATTTCCCAATCGCTGAAACTCTCCTCAGGAGGCCGGGCCAGCCACAGATCCCCAAGAATGCCCTGATCGTCCCCAATGGGGCAGGCCAGCTTGGTCAAATAAGGGGGCAAAGTGTCGGGATCCCGTTGACGATCCCGAGCGCACAGTTGAAAGCACCAGCCTCGCCATAGCTGTTCGTAGAAGAGGGGAAAATCTTTCATCTGAACCCGAGCGCCGATCCCAGAGGTCGAAAGCGTCGTGTATTCATAGCTGATCAGGGAGTAGGTTCGGCGGCTATCGTAAAGGCCAACATTGCAAAAAAGAACGCCCAAAAATTTTCCCAGCTCGTTCACAACTGTCTGCAAGATCTGCCTTTCATCCAGAGTTGCCCGTATCTGATGGATGAGGCGGCGCAGAATCGATTCAAACTGTAGACTGCGTTCCAGTTGCTGGGTTCGCTGTTGCACCAGAGCTGTTAACTCAGCTTCTCGCGTTTGCTGGGCCAGCTCCAAACGCTTACGCAGAGTAATATCACGCACCAAAACAATGGCCTCATCCGGCCCAAAGGGCAACAGACGTGCCTCGCGATATTCCGGCAATGCTTCCGCCGCGTCTTGAGAAATTTGAGGAAGCGGATATTCAATAACCTGAATTTCTCCCGTTTGAAAGGCTTTCTCCAACAAGGGAGCAAAGTAGATTTTCCAATGCTCTGGAAACAGATCCTGAATGTACTGGTTAGGATAGCGGTCATCGGGATAGGCCGATGCAAATCCTTTGGGGGGCTTGTAGGACAGGATTAGCCCTTGCCGATTCACTTGCAAAAGCATATCTGGGATCGCTTCGTAAAGAGCGCGGTAACGTGCTTCGCTGCGGGCCAGATCGGCCAAACTTTCTCGCAGGTGAGTTTCGGCCCTTTTTCGCTCGGAAATATCTTCTAGAAATTGGATGGCAAACAGAGGCTCGTTTTGAGCGTTTCGCACTACAGACAGTTGCAGGCGAACCCAGATCTCTCTGCCATCTTTACGGCGGATCACCTTTTCATATTCATAGTTGCTAGCGTATCCGGCAATCAATTCATTCCAGAGTATCTCGCCCCGTTCTCGGTCTTCGGGATAGGGAGTGTAATCTTCCGCTTTCAGAGCCGACCAATCTTCCTCGCTGTACCCTGTAATCTCTGCCATTGCCGGGTTGAGGCTGAGATACCGGGGATCAGGATCCAGGCTCATCAGAGCAATCCCTTGGCTACAGAAGTTGAAGATCCCCTGCAATTGGTTTTGAATTTCCTCAAGAGCAGATTTGATGGATCGGCGCTCGCTAATATCATCCAGGAAGTAAACGGCAAACAGAGGCTTTTGTTCTTCATCTCTCACAACATAAACCTGAGACTTTACCCAGATGATTTGGCCATTCTTACGGGTGTAGCGATGTTCCAATTCATAATGACTGCGCCGGCCATCAACCAACTCCTGCCAAAGTTTTTTTAGAGTTTCAACATCGGCCAAGTCTGGGATACAAGCCTCCAGAGGCAAAGCCTTCAATTCCTCTGCAGAATATCCTGTTATATCCTTGAGGGCTGAGTTCATGCCATGGGGCTTGGATTCTGGCTCAAGAGGCAGCAGAGAAATGCCCAAATTGCAGGACTCTACAATACCCCAGAATCGCTGTTGAATCTCCAACAAGGCCAGCTCTAGCCGCTTGCGCTCGGTAATATCTTGAATGCAGCCAAGCACGCAATTTGCTCCGTAGGGAACTATGCAAATTTCTTGGTAACGGAGCTCTCCCGCTGAGTTGGTTAGGGGATATTCCAAGGTTTGCTGGGATCCGCTGCTCAAGCAACGGTCAATCAGCCTCCGGAGTTGGTCGCTAACCTCAGAGCCGAACAGCTCTTGCACTGCTTTTCCCTGAAGGTGCTCTGCTGGGAGTGAGGCAACACAAGCATTCTCCGGGGAAGAAATCAGCTCCAGGCATTTGCCTTCTTGGCTAAAGATCATTAAGGCTTGTGGGATAGCACAAACCAACCTTTTGTAGCGGAGTTGGCTCTCTGCAAGCGCTTGTTCAGCCTGCTTCCGCGCCGTGATGTCTTCCACATACCCCTCAAAACAGAGGGGATCCCCTGCCGGATTGCGGACAACTTGAATTTGTTCTCGCACCCACAAGTCCAAGCCCTTGCGACTGTGGATCAAAAACTCTTGGGCCACTCTCCCATCGCCGACTTTGCCTGCAAGCAGATCCTGGAAAAACTGGCGACGACCGGCAGCGTCAGCATAGAGATGATGGCCAAAATCCGACAGATGGCGCATCAAATGGGCAGAGGAAGTATAGCCATATATCTCGGCAAGCTTGGCATTGGCAAACCGGTATCGTCCCTGCAGATCCACACGAAAGATCCCAATGGGGGCATTTTCCAGGAGCACATCGAGTCCGGCCAACATCAGGATCCCCTATGTTTTCGCAAGCAGTACTAGGGCACTAAGAACGCCTGCCCCTGAGATTATGTATCATTTTTGCTTTGAGCGATGTTTTCCGCACTACAAGTTCCCCCGTGATCTCGTAAAATCACGGGCGAGGAAGGGTGCTTAGGTTTCTGTGGATGTTACCCCACCGAGTGCTGGGGGAGCAGGGATCCCTGTGCGGATTCTCAACTACTCCACCTGCGCTGTCTCCGGGGATCCCGCCTGAGTTTCTGGGTGAAAGTAGCGGTAAATCTGTCGGGCAATCTTCGGGCCAATGCCGGGCACCTGGGCCAGCTGGTCTTCTGAAGCCACCTGAATGCGGGCAATCGACCGAAATTCTTCCATCAGCAGCTTTTGCCGATACTTGCCTAGGCCGGGGATCTCGTCCAGCGTAGAGGCATGTTGACGCGCTTTCCGTTGCTGGCGATGAAAGGCGAGAGCAAATCGGTGGGCCTCATCTCGCAGGCGTTGCAACAACAAGCGAGCCGGATCTTGGGCCGGCAACCGCAAGGGCACAGGATCCCCCGGCAGAAAGATCTCTTCTTCTCGCTTGGCCAAGGCAATTACCGGCAGGTGATCCAGCCCCAAATCCGCCAAGACGGCCATGACTGCCGACAACTGCCCCTTGCCCCCGTCGATGAGCACCAAATCCGGCTGATCCTCAGGGGTCATTTTGCTGAAGCGACGCCGGGCCACTTCTGCATGGCTGGCAAAATCATCGGAGTGACCGGGGCGCACCTCAGGGTTGCGAATCTTGTAGCGGCGGTAGTGCTGTTTGGCAGGCAGGCCATCGATAAACACCACCTGACTGGCCACAGCATCGGATCCCTGGATGTGGGAAATATCGTAGGCTTCTAGACGGCGGGGCACATCCGGCAAATCCAAGACTTCTGCCAAGCGCTCCAAGGCCGCGGCATCCCGATCCGCCAAGCGCTGAGTGCGGGTTAGCTCCAGTTGGGCATTCCGCTCAACCAACTCGATCAGCTCGGCTTTGCTCTGCCGTTGGGGGGCAATGAGGCTGACCTTGCGGCCTTTTTTCTGGCTCAGCCAAGACTCCAGAAAATCGTGATCGGGCAATTCATACTGGGTCAAAATCTCAGAGGGAATTTCCACCGGATCGCAGTATTGATAATGCTCTTGTAAAGCCCGCTGCAAGATAAGGCCTGGGTCGTCACCGCGGTTTTCGGCCACAAACCCCAGCCGCCCCACCAACTTGCCTGCCCGCACCTGAAACAATTGAATGCAGGCTCGTGAATCATTCATGGCCAAGGCCAGAGCATCACGGCTGACGGTAGAGTTAGGCAAAGAGACCTTCTGGGATTCTCCCAATTGTTCCAAACCGCGAATTTGATCCCGATATCGTGCGGCTGCCTCGTAATTTTCCTGTTCGGCGGCCTGGATCATCTTCTCCTGCAGCTCTCGGATCAGATCATCTGTCTGGCCTTGGAAGATCATGGCCACTTGAGTCAGCGTTTTGCGATACTCTTCTGGGCTGATCAAGCCTTGGCATACCCCGGGGCAGCGCCCAATGTCGTAGTTCAAACAGGTGCGATCTTTGTACAGAGGTTTGGGCCGTTGGCGCAAGGGAAAAATTCGTTTGACCAACCCAAGGGTATGGCGCAACAGGCCAACATCGGTGTAGGGGCCATAGTATTTGTCTTGATTCCGATCAAGGCGACGATGGCGGGTGATGTAAAGCTGGGGATAAGGCTCCGACCAGGTAATACACAAATAGGGATACTTTTTATCGTCCTTAAGGAGAACATTATAAGGGGGCTGATGGGTCTTAATCAGATTGTCTTCTAGGGCTAGGGCTTCACTTTCATTGTCGGTTACGATAAACTCGATCTCGCAAACCTGAGCTACCATGCGCTGAATGCGAGGGGACAGGTCGCCGGTGAAGCGGAAATAAGATCGCACTCGAGAGCGCAATTTCTTGGACTTGCCTACATAGAGGATCTGATCCGTGGCATCTCGCATTAAATATACGCCGGGTTCAGCAGGAATCTCCTTGAGACGGCTCTCTAGAACGTCACGGCTGTGAATCAGAGGGACGGTCATAAAGTTCAGTTCTACCGGGTAGAGTCAGGGATCCCATGACTTCAATCTAGCAAGGATATGGCTTTTCTCGGCAACACTGACTCCAACCCATGTGGAGACACAGTCATTCTGAACAATCATTCTGAACAAGTTTGGGAAGCTCGTCCTGCTTTCAAGCTCCAACCTGCTAGCACAAATGGCAATAGCTCGTCGCATCGCAGGATCAAAGTACCTCTTTTGACGGGTAGACCTCCATGATTTGGGAAGGATAAGCTGATTTGTGATTAACATAATTTTGTCCAGAGTTTTGGTAGTTCATTTACATAAGATATAGCAGCAATGGAAAGTCGCTTAAGTTTATTAACTAGGGATATATTGACTTCTGAGACAATCTTTTAAGTAGATTCAGGTATAAATTGCCTCGACAATCCTGGCATCGATAATGCTGCTTTCCATTATGGATCTTGTCGTATCTAAGTTAAAAGAATAACGGTTTGGGCAAGTCAGCATGAGCTTACTCAGAAACACGAAAAATCTAGGGTAATAGTATCATTGCTCCCAGAGCACCACCAGTATAGTCAATAGGGCAAGGGCTCCGTCCCGCTGGCGCGACCCGAATCTCTGAGCTCTATCCTTACAATTGAGCTCCTGGATCCTGGCCTATGTCTTGCTGCAGGGCGGCCAAGTCTATCTTTGGCTTCTGGGTCTTGACTTTTGTCGGCCTGAGGTCTTCTAGGTTCAGCCAGCGATAGACCGTTGCACGCCTGACTTTGTACATCTGTTGTACATCTGTGGGGTTGCCCTCTTCCTGGACATACCCTACGGCTGTCTCCCTACCGCAGTTCTCCACAGGGCCAGTTGCCAGCGAGCGGAGCCGGTGTGAGCTGGCGCATTCGCCCTAGCTTTCTCAGGTCGTCCGCAGTCCGTCGGGGAAAGCCGCAGAAGAAACTCGAAAAATCTGTTCATGGCGAGCTTTTTTGTCTTTACTTCGCTGAGCCGATTGCCCCAACGGTTGCCCTGTTGGCAAGAGCCAGCCGTGACTTGAGACTGCCCCCCTTTTCCTGTCGGATTGGAGTGCGATATGCTGGTTTTCCACCTCTGAAAGCGTGATTTATTCCAAACTGTTTTTACTCCTATGAATCCCCATCCCTCTCAGGTCTCGGTCCCTATCCTGCAGGAAAACTGGCACTTTCAAGAGCGGGATGCTTGCGGGGTCGGCTTTTTGGTGAATCAGCAGGGGAGAGCCAGCCACGACCTCTTGCAGAAAACCCTTCAGGCCCTCACCTGTATGGAACATCGGGGTGGCTGTGGCGGCGACGGCCAGAGCGGTGATGGGGCGGGCATTGCAACGGCAATCCCCTGGTCGCTGTTGCAGGCAGAGAGGGAAGAAATTCGAGCTTGGGATCCCACTCACAGCGCGGTGGGGATGGTCTTTTTGCCTCAGGATCCCGCTGAGTGTCAGGCGGTGCAGCAGGTGATCGATGAGTACTTGACCACCACCGACTGGCAGCGGGTGGTTTGGCGGCAGGTACCGGTCAATCCCAATTGCCTGGGGCCGATGGCGCGGCAGACCATGCCCTCCATTTGGCAGATGCTCCTCACCCATCCCACGCTGGAAGGAGACGAGCTAGAGCAGCAGCTCTATCTGTTGCGGCGGCGCATTCGGCGGCGGGTAGAGGCTCGGTTTGGCTTTTATGCTCTGTATTTTGCCTCTTTGTCCTGCCGGGTTGTCGTTTACAAAGGCATGGTGCAATCGTCGGTTCTGGGCCAGTTTTATCGAGATCTGCAAAACCCCCTCTACAGCACCGCCTACGCCACCTACCATCGCCGCTTCAGCACCAATACCCTGCCGCGTTGGTCGCTGGCTCAGCCTTTCCGCTACCTCTGCCACAACGGCGAGATCAACACCTACCTGGGCAATGTCAACTGGATGGCCGCCCGCGAACAGACCCTTTCCCATCCCCGCTGGGGTACAGCGGTCGAGGATCTGAAGCCGATTATTGACCCCGGCACCAGCGACTCGGCGGGCCTGGACGCCGTGTTTGAGCTGTTGATTCAGTCCGGCTACTCCACTCAGCAGGCGATGATGGTGCTGATCCCGGAAGCCTATCGCAACCAGCCAGAACTGCAGAATCACCCGGAAGTGGTGGATTTCTACGAGTTCTTCGGCGGCCTGCAGGAGCCTTGGGATGGCCCGGCGATGGTGGTTTTCTGCGACGGCAAAACCATCGGGGCCACGTTGGATCGCAATGGCCTGCGCCCAGCCCGCTACGCTCGCAGCCGCGATGGTCTGCTGGTGGTGGCCTCGGAAGCTGGCGTGGTTCCTCTGCCGGAGACCGACATTTTGGAAAAAGGGCGGCTAGGCCCGGGGCAGATGCTGACGGTGGATCTGCAGAGCGGGCAAATCTGCAAAAACTGGGAGATCAAAACCCAGGTGGCAGCCCAGCACCCCTACGGCGAATGGCTCAAAGCCCATCGCGTTCAGCTCAGCACCCAAGGCTTTGAAAATACCCCTCACCTCTCGGAAGAACAACTGTTACAAGCCCAAACCGCCTTCGGGTACTCCTCAGAAGATGTGGAGATGATCATCGAGGAGATGGCGGCTACGGGCAAGGAGCCCACCTTCAGCATGGGGGATGATGCGCCGCTGGCTGTGCTGTCCACCCAGCCTCATCCCCTCTACGACTATTTCAAGCAGCGCTTTGCCCAGGTCACCAACCCTGCCATCGATCCCCTGCGGGAGAGCCTGGTGATGTCTTTGGATGTGTATCTGGGATCCAAGGGCAACCTGCTGGAGATCCGCCCTGAGCATGCCCGCCTGTTGCAGTTGCGCAGTCCGGTGCTCAACGAAGCGGAGCTGGCCGCTCTGCAGCATACCCCTTTTCCCTGCCACACGCTCCCGATTCTCTATCCGGTGGCTGCCGGCCCAGAAGGACTGGAGGTCCAGGTACGGGCCCTCTGCCAGCAGGCGGCTCAGGCAGTGCGGGGGGGAGCTGAGATCTTGATTCTCTCGGATCGCGGCCTTGATGCCGAGCAGGCTCTGATCCCACCTCTGTTGGCGGTGGGCGCCATCCACCATCACCTCATCCAGGAGGGGCTGCGCCTACGCGCTTCCCTGGTGGTGGAGACTGCCCAATGCTGGAGCACCCACCACTTTGCCTGCTTGATCGGCTACGGGGCCAGCGCCGTTTGTCCTTATCTGGCCTATGAAGCTGTGCGGCAGTGGTGGCACAAGCCCAAGACGCAAACCCAGATGGCTGCCGGCAAGTTGCCCCAGCTTTCCCTGGCCGAGGTGCAACTGAAGTACCGCGCCGCCATTGAGGCAGGGCTGCTCAAGATTCTTTCCAAAATGGGCATTTCTCTGCTCTCCAGCTACCACGGAGCGCAGATTTTCGAGGCCATTGGCCTGAGCCAAGAGGTGATCGATCTGGCCTTCCGCGGCACGGTGTCGCGGGTGGGAGGCATGACGCTGGCGGATCTGGCCCGCGAGGGCATGGTGAATCACCAGCGGGCCTTTCCCGAACTCACCTCGAAAAAGCTGGAGAACTTTGGCTTTATCCAGGCGCGGCCCAAAGGCGAATACCACATCAACAGTCCAGAAATGGCCAAACTGCTGCACAAGGCCATCGAATCGGGTCAGCCTGCCCACTATGAGATCTACAGGGCGCACCTGCGCAGCCGCACCCCCACCGCGTTGCGAGACCTGCTGGATTTCCGCAGCGACCGGGATCCCATTCCCTTGGAGGAAGTGGAACCGGTGTCGGAGATTTTCAAACGCTTTGCCACAGGTGGGATGTCCTTGGGGGCCCTCAGCCGCGAGGCCCACGAGACCCTGGCCATTGCCATGAACCGCATCGGCGGCAAGTCCAACTCCGGTGAAGGCGGGGAAGATCCGGAACGATACCTCCCCATCACCGATGTAGGCCCAGATGGCACCTCGGCCCGCTTTCCCCACCTGAAGGGGCTGCGCATGGGGGACAACGCCAGCTCGGCGGTGAAGCAGGTGGCCTCGGGCCGCTTTGGCGTGACACCGGAGTATTTGCTCAACGCGCGGCAAATTGAGATCAAAATTGCCCAGGGGGCCAAGCCGGGCGAGGGCGGGCAACTGCCGGGCAAAAAGGTCAGCCCCTACATCGCCAAGCTGCGCCGCTCCAAGCCGGGGGTGACCTTGATCTCGCCGCCGCCCCACCACGACATCTACTCCATCGAGGATCTGGCGCAGTTGATCTTCGACTTGCACCAGGTAAACCCCCAGGCACAGGTGTCGGTGAAGCTGGTGGCGGAGGTGGGCATCGGCACGGTGGCGGCAGGAGTAGCCAAGGCCAACGCCGACATCATCCAAATCTCCGGCCATGAAGGGGGCACAGGGGCTTCCCCCTTGAGCTCCATCAAACATGCCGGGGCACCTTGGGAGTTGGGCCTGGTGGAGGTGCATCATACCCTGCTGGAAAACGGCCTACGGCAGCGCTCCATCCTGCGGGTGGATGGCGGCATTCGCACGGGTTGGGAAGTGGTGATGGCGGCCATGCTGGGGGCAGAAGAGTTTGGCTTTGGCACGGTGGCCATGATTGCGGAGGGGTGCATCATGGCGCGGGTGTGCCACACCAACAACTGCCCTGTGGGAGTGACCAGCCAGAAGGAGGAGTTGCGCAAGCGCTTCCCCGGCACGCCAGATCACGTGGTGACCTTCTTCACCTTTGTGGCGGAGGAGGTGCGCCAAGTCTTAGCGCAACTGGGCTACCGCTCTCTGAAGGAGGTGATTGGACGGGTGGATCTGCTCTGTCCGCGGGCCGATGCCGTTCTGCAGAAGACCCAATCCTTGAACTTGGAGTGTCTGCTGCGAACTCCCCCCGGTTTTGATCCCAACACCCTGCCCGACTGGTTGGAGCATGAGCCGGTGCATTCCAACGGCCCGGTGCTGGATGAGCAGATCCTGGCTCAGCCGGAGGTGCAGAAGGCGGTGGAAACCTGCGGCACGGCCACGGTGGAGATCCCTATCGCCAACACCGACCGCTGTGTGGGCGGGCGCATTGCCGGAACCTTGGCCCGCTTGTACGGAGATACCGGCTTCGCCCAACAGGGGGGGCAGTTGGATCTGCGCTTTGTCGGCAGCGCCGGCCAGAGCTTTGGCGCTTTTACGCTGGCGGGGATGCGCCTGACCCTGACAGGAGAAGCCAATGACTACGTGGGCAAGAGCATGTGTGGTGGCGAGATCGTCATCCTGGCTCCCCCTGAGGCGCCCCGCGATCCGGCGGAAAATGTAATCCTGGGCAACACCTGTTTGTACGGGGCCACGGGCGGATCCCTGTTTGCCAACGGCCAAGCGGGGGAACGCTTTGCGGTGCGCAACTCGGGAGCGCAGGCGGTGATCGAGGGATCCGGCGACCACTGCTGCGAGTACATGACCGGTGGGGTGGTGGTGGTGCTGGGGCGGGTGGGCCGCAACCTGGGAGCGGGGATGACCGGCGGCCTGGCCTATGTGCTGGATGAGGAGGGCAACTTCCCCGCCAAGGTCAACGGGGAGATCGTGCGCATTCAGCGGGTGCAGACAGCAGCAGCAGAGGCACAACTGAAGAGCCTGATCCAGGAGCACTATCGCCGCACCCATTCCCCCAAAGCGGAGCGCATTCTGCAAAATTGGGAATCCTATTTGCCTCTGTTTTGGCAGGTGATCCCGCCTTCGGAGGAGGGCAGCGAGCTGACGGATCCCTTGCGATCCCAGCCGCTGGCAGTGGAGTCTTAAGGATCTCTCAGAGCCTGCCGGTAACACTTCTTATCCCCACGACGGCCAGAGAGGCTGGTAAACTGCGAGAGTATACCTGGCCTTTTCATCCGCTTTAAATCACTATGAGTCCCAGTTTGCAAGCTGCTCAAACTCAAGCGCGAGTGCCCACCGAGACCATCCTGACGCCGCGCTTCTACACCACCGATTTCGAGGCCATCGGCAAAATGGGCTTAGGGGATCGAGAGGCCGATTTCCGGGCCATCCTGCAGGAGTTTCGCGCCGACTACAACCGCCATCACTTCGTCCGGGGTGAGGAGTTCAACCAAGACTGGGAAAGCCGCCTGGATCCGCAGGCGCGCCGGTTGTTTGTGGAGTTCTTGGAGCGCTCCTGTACAGCCGAGTTCTCCGGTTTTCTCCTCTACAAGGAGCTGTCGCGCAAGCTGAAAGAGACCAACCCCGTTTTGGCCGAGTGCTTTGCCCTGATGAGCCGCGATGAAGCTCGCCATGCCGGCTTCCTCAACCGCGCCATGGGCGATTTCAACATGGCCTTTGACTTGGGCTTTTTGACCAAGCACAAGTCCTACACTTACTTTGCGCCCCGCTTTATCTTCTACGCCACCTATCTCTCCGAAAAGATCGGCTACTGGCGCTACATTCTCATCTACCGCCACCTGGAGGCTCACCCCGAAAACCGCGTTTACCCAATCTTCAACTTCTTCAAGAACTGGTGCCAGGACGAGAACCGCCACGGCGATTTCTTTGCTCTCATGCTCCTGAGCCAGCCGCGGCTGCTCGAGGGGTGGGTGGCGGAGCTGTGGTGTCGCTTCTTCCTGCTGTCGGTGTTTGCCACCATGTACCTCAACGATGTGGGAGAGCGCCCGGATTTCTACCGCCTCATCGGGCTGGATCCCCATACTTATGACATGGAGGTAATCTACAAGACCAACCGCGAGGCGGCCAAGGTGTTCCCGGTGGTGTTGGATGTGGAAAACCCTGAGTTTGTGCGGCGGCTGCAAAAGTGCGTGGCCAACAACGCTAAGCTGAGGGAGATTGCCCGGGGATCCGGCCCCTTCAAGGGTTTGCGCAAGCTGCCCCTCTACTTGGATAACTTCTATCAGTTTTTGCGGCTGTTCCTCCTGAAACCTCGGAAAGCTGGCTTCTACCTGTGGGAGCAGCCGGAGCCCCGTTTTGAAGGAACGGCTGTTTCTGCTTGAGCCGTCTTGCCCTCAGCTTGGTACCCGTACAGCCTCATAGGTCAGCCATGAACATTGCCGCTGAGATTACGCCGCTCTTTTTGCTGGGAACGCTGGCCTTTTTGGGTTGGGGCTTCTGGAGAGCCCGTCGGCGGGGATCCTTGGCCGTTTGGGTGTGGTTACAGGGATCCCTGCTGCTGCTGCCCTGGGTGGTCTTCCTAGGGCTGTTGCTGCTGGGAATCTACCTCAACTTTGCCGGTTTCCTGCTGCTGTTGCTGGTGTTTACGGGGCTCTACATTGCCGTGGGGCGCAAGACCCGCCAGTTGGCCCAGCAGGAGCTGCAGGCCCGTCGCGAGCAGTTGGCTCGTCTGGAAGAGCAGGGGGAAGCCCCTTCGGCAGGGGAGGCGCCTTTGGAAGCGCCTGCGGTTCTGCAGCGGATCTCGGCTGAGGATCTGCAGGCCATTCAGTCTATTTTCGGCCTCGATACCTTTTTCGTCACCGAGACCGTCCCCTATGGGGAAGGGGCGATTTTTAAGGGCAACCTGCGCCAGGAGGCGGAGGTGGTGGTACCCCTGCTGGTGGAGAAGCTCAAAGAGCAGGTGGGCAGTCGCTACCAGCTCTTTTTGGTGGAGGATCCGGCGGAAAAGCCGGCGGTGGTGGTCTTGCCGGATCCCATCGTCAATTACCGCGCTTCCGTGGGGGCGCAGATCCTGGCGGGGGCGTTGCTGGTCTTCAGCTTCGTCGCCACGTTGGAGGTGGGGGCCAATCTCTTGGGCTTCCGGCTGTTGGATGCGCCGGGGCGCTGGGTGGAAGCCCTGCCGGTGGCGGCCGGGATCTTCGCCATCTTGCTGGTGCATGAGACCGGACACCGCTGGATGGCGGGCAAGTACGGCGTGCGCCTCAGCCCTGCTTTTGTTATCCCCAGCTTGGGGATCGGCACGCTGGGATCCCTAAACCGCATCCAATCGCCGGTGCCCAGCCGCAAGGCCCTCTTCGACATTGCCTTTGCCGGCCCGGCAGCGAGCGGGATCCTGTCGCTGCTGGTGCTCTTGGCTGGCCTGAAGCTCTCCGGCTCCGAGGGTCTGTATGTGCCCACGGAGATCTTCCGCAGCTCCATCCTGGTAGGCACCCTAGCGCGGCTGGTGCTGGGATCCCAGTTGCAGGCGGAGCTGGTTCCCATTCATCCTTTTGTTGCCGTGGGCTGGATTGGCCTGGCAATCACCGCCTTGAGCCTGCTGCCGGCAGGGCAGCTGGACGGGGGTCGCATTGTGCAGGCGGTGTACGGGCGGAAGACGGCGGCCCGCGCCACCTTCATCACCCTGATTGCCTTGGCGGTGGCGGCCATCAGCAACGTCTTGGCCCTCTACTGGGCGCTGCTGATCCTGTTCATCGCCCGCGAGCCAGAGCGTCCACCGCAGGATGAGATTACTGAAACCGACGGTCAGCGGGATGCTTTGGCATTGCTGGCCCTCTTTTTGATGGTCATGACCCTGTTGCCGATTGCTCCGGCCTTGGCGGGCTTTCTCAATTTCCCCAACGGCTGATGGGGTAGAGGCCCAGGATCCGCCGGCGAGAGGAGCTCACTGTGTCTGGACCGGGGAAAGGCTTTGGCCTAGGCAGAGCTGGAAAGGACAGAGGAGAGCACCTGCAGCGTCTGTTGGCCCAAGCCGTTCGCCATCACCAGGCAGGGCAATGGCCACAGGCTGTCTCACTTTACCAGCAGGTGCTGCAAGCCCAGCCCACCCACCCCGAGGCACTGCACCTCTTGGGGGTCTGTCGGCAGCAACAGGGATCCCTGGACGACGCGATTGCCCTGATCCGGCAGGCCCTTGCCCACCAGCCCTGGTTTCCCGACGCCCACTTTAATTTGGGAATTGTTCTCAAGCAGGCGGGGCAGCTGGCGGAGGCGAAAACTCACCTGCAACTGGCCCTAGAGCAGGGGGGGCCGGACGCGGAAGTTTTGTACCAGCTGGGGCTGGTGCTGCGGCAGCAGGGGGATTTGGAGGCGGCCCTTGTCCCCTTGGGACAGGCCCTGGAGCTGCAGCCGGACTTTGCCGATGCCGCCTACACCCTGGCCATCCTGCTGCGGGATTGTGGCCGGGAGGAGGAAGCGGCGGAGCTGTTCTACCAACTCTGGCAAGCGGATCCCGCCGACTTGGCCGCGGCCCTGGGCTGGTGTGTTAGCCAGTTGCCCTTGCTGTACGCCTCGGCAGACCAAGTTTCCGTGGCTCGGGAGCGCTACCGCCAAGCCCTACAACAGGTGAAGGGCCGCTGGGAACACCTGCCGCGGGATCCCGAAACCCTGGAGCGAGCAGCTGCCGGGATCGGCTCCGTCCAACCCTTCTTTTTGCCCTACCAAGGCCAGAACGACCGCGATCTGCAGCAGCTCTACGGATCCTTGGTGAGGGACGTGATGGCGGCCCGCTATCCCCAGCCCTCCGTCCTCTGGCAGCGACATCCTGGCCGAGTGCGGGTGGGCATTGTCTCCGGCCTGTTTCGGGATCACTCCGTTTGGAAGATCCTGACTCGCGGCTGGGTAGAAGCCCTGGATCGTGCTCAAGTGGCCCTCTACGGCTTCCACACCTCGGTCATCCAAGATGAGGTCACGTGCTCCCTGCCCCCTCGTTTTGAGCACTTTGTGGCCGGATCCCGCAGCATAGAAGAATGGCAAGCGGCTATTCGAGAGGCACAGCTGGATGTGCTCCTCTACCCGGAAGTGGGCATTGACCCGGTCTGTGCCCAACTGGCCGCCCTCCGCTTGGCGCCGGTACAGGCGATGGCCTGGGGCCACCCGCAAACTTCTGGCCTGCCGACAATAGACGTTTTCCTCAGCAGCGAGCTGATGGAGCCGCCGGACGGGGCCGGCCATTACACCGAGCAGCTCCTGCCCCTGCCTGGCATCGGCACCTACTATATTCCCCTAGAAGTTGACCCCGCCCCTGTGGACTGGCAAGCTTGGGGGGTGGATCCCGACAGGGTGCTTTACCTCTGCGCCCAATCCCTATTCAAGTACTTACCTCAGTACGACGAGGTGTTCCCCCGCATCGCCCGGGAAGTGGGGAAGTGTCAATTTCTATTTTTGCGGGGCCGCCTCTCCCAAGGGATCCGCGAGCGCTTTTGGCAGCGGCTGCGACGAGCCTTTCAGGCCTATGACCTAGCTGCCGAAGAGTATGTGGTGCTCCTACCGGAACTCTCGCCTGCAGAATATGCCGCCTACAACGCCCTGGGGGATATTTACCTGGATAGCCTCGGCTGGTCAGGGGGCAACACCACCCTGGAAGCCCTGCCCCACGGCCTGCCCATCGTCACCTTGCCCGGATCCCTGCTGCGGGGCCGCCACACCTACGCCATCCTGCAGCAGATGGGGATCCTGGATACCATCGCCCACACCCTCGATGAATACGTCCAGATTGCCAGTCAGTTGGGCTTGGATCCAGAGTGGCGAGAGCAAATGGGCCAACAGGTGAAGAGGCGCCAGGAGCGCGTCTACCGGGATCCCGCGCCGATCCGCGCTCTGGAAGAGTGGTTGCGAAGCCTGAAGACCTGAGGGGGCAGTTTGGGTGAAAGGATAAACGGGCGAGTGTTGTCCTCTTGAAGGGATCCCGGACAGATGGCAGGATAGGCGGGGTTGTCTTGCCGGGCTTTGCCCATGTCTTCTGAGTCTGCTCCCGGTCAGTTCCCCAGGCCGGAAAACGCCCCCGACAACTTGCCCTCCCTTTCAACGCGCCTGAAAGAGATTGCCGTGGTATTCCTGCGGCTGGGATCCCTGGGTTTCGGCGGCCCCCAAGCCCACATCGCCATGCAACACGATGAGGCGGTGATCCGGCGGGGCTGGATGAGCCAGGAACAATTTACCGAAGGGGTGGGCCTATGTGAAATGTTGCCAGGGCCAGCTTCTACCCAGATGGGGATCTATGTCGGCTATGTGCGGGCAGGCTGGTTGGGGGCGGTGCTGGCGGGGATTTGCTTCATTGCCCCTGCTTTTGTGATCGAGGTGATTTTTTCTTGGCTTTACTTTCGCTTTCAGGGGGTGCCGCAGCTAGAGGGGATGTTTTTTGGGGTGGCCCCGGTGGTGATCGCCATTATCCTGGCCTTTTGCTGGAAACTGGGCCGTAAAGCTGTGAAGGATTGGAGCCGGGGGCTGATCGCGGTGGCGGCCTTTGCCCTGCTGCTGATTGGGGGGGTGAATATCCTGTTGCTGTTCGGGCTGGCGGCTCTGGTGGGGCTGCCGCTGTATGGGCCCAAAAAAGGCCCACTATCGGGGATCCCGATTTTACTCCCTTGGCCAGTATTGACGTTGGCCCAGACGGTAGTGGCCACGGTTCCACCGGAAACCCTTATCCTGAGCAGCTTTTGGGGTCTGGAGCGGATTGGTGCCTATTTCTGGCCTTTGACCTTGTTTTTCCTGAAAGTAGGCGGCACCATCTTCGGGGGAGGGCTGGTGATCATCCCCTTCATCGCCGACGAGGTGGTGGATCAGTTGGGCTGGTTGACGCCGACAGAGTTCTTGGATGGGGTGGCCATTGGGCAATTTACTCCTGGCCCGGTGGTGCTGACGGCAGCCTTTATCGGCTACAAGGTGGCAGGGGTGCTGGGGGCCCTGACGGCAACAGTGGCCATCTTTGCCCCTTCTTTTGCCTTTATTTTGCTGGCAGCTCCGGTTCTGTTGCGCATACGGCACAATGCTTGGGTGAAGGGATCCCTGCAGGCAATTACCCCAACGGCCCTGGGGGCTGTTGCTGCGGCTACAGTGCCCTTGGCCCAAAATGCGCTGCTACAACAAACAACTCCCGCTTCGCTGGTGGCTTTGGGGATCGGGGTAGCGGCCTTCATTGCCTTGATGCGCTTTCGCCAGCCCACTTGGCTGTTGGTGTTGATGGGAGGGGGGGCGGGTTTGCTGGCCCGAGGTCTGCTGGCCTAAAGGTTTTGCTCCCTGGCCCTGCTTTCTCCTTGGGGGTGAGGGAATGACCCTGATTCAGCCTGATGGCCACGGCACTAACTGGCTTGGGCCAGCCCTTCCTCAGAGGGATCCCTGCCTTCCAGGCGACAAAACAGTTGCCGCATGAGCAGCTCCCGTTGGCCAAGAGACAGGTGAGGGGCAAGGGTGCCGGGAAAGTGGGGCATGGCGAGGGTGACACGATCCAACAGGTCGGCGCGGCGATGTCTCTGTTGAATAGCCCAAGCCCGTTCCAGAAGGTTTTGGGCTGCTTCTGGCGCTAATCCCGCTTGCTCCGATAACCACGCTGCCAGTTGTTCCAAATCGGGGTCGAAGCGCAGCCGGTACATGTAGATCAACATGCCGATCCCGATCACCAAGCCCAAGCCACTGGCTACATAGGCGGCTTTGATGGAAGTTCCCGGCAGATAGGCCACCGCCGACACGCGCAAGATTTCGTAAGGGATGCGAATCAAGCTGTAGCCGACCACATACGTCCAAACCCAAGTGCCATCTTTGAGTTTGGGAAAGCGCCAGAACATTCCCATCAAGAGGGCAAATAGAAGCAGGTTGAGGACGCTTTCGTAAAAAAAGATGGGGTGAAAAAACTCAAATTGGCTGTATTCCGGCTCGCGGGCTTGGGGAGGAATGTACACCCGCAGCGGCCAAGGGCTGTCGGGAGGAATAGGGGCACCGTAGGCCTCAGAGTTGAAAAAGTTGCCCCAGCGCCCGATGGCTTGGCCCAAAATCAACCCCGGCGTGAGCACATCGGCGTACTTCCAGCCGTTGATCCCGGTGGTGCGGCAATAGAGGTAAAGGGCAAGCGCGCCGGCCAACACCCCACCGTGGATGATGAGACCCCCCTGCCAAATGGCAAAGGCCGAGAGGGGGTTGTCTTGGAACTCTGACCAGTGGGTGAGGACGTAGTAGAGGCGGGCGCCCAGAAACCCAGATATTACCAACCACAGGGCCAGTAGCTCCACTCGTTCACTGGCTTTGCCAGGCTCTTTCTCTAGATGACGAGATTCTGCCAACGCTTTGGTCAAGATCAAGCCGACCAACACGGCCACTGCCATCAATAGGCCATACCAGCGTAGGCCCAGCCCTCCCACCAGCGGGGTGCCGGGGGGAAAGCGGAAGACAAATTCTCCAGGTGAGCTGAAGGTAAGGCCCAACAGCCCTGCACTCCATAGGTTCATCGACAACACGCTCTGCACCCCAAAATTGCTCAACTCAGTTCCACCAGTCGGCTTTATCAACCTCACCCGCTTGGGTTAGCGGGACGGAGTCCCTTCCGGGCTCTTCTCCCCTATCCCCGGCAGCCATTCACAGGCTCCAACAGGGATCCATTCTCCCCGATCCTGAAGCAGCGCCAGTCCTCGTTCCCGGTTGACCCGATCCTACAGGCCCGTCACGGACAAGATTCCACCCTAGAGCCCATACCTTTACCAAAAAGCTAGGTCCAAAGCCCCGCCCTTCCAGGACGGCTTTTGCCCTGTTAGACCTGCGATAAGATACACCCACGCTGGTCGGAGATGCCAAACTCCTCAAGGCCACTCCAGCGCAGTACCAAGCCTTCGATGACGGAGTACACCGGCCAAGTGGTGGGGCTAGATGGGGGCGACAGCAGTGGGCAAGCTGTGCCGTGTCTCCAGTCTTTGCGTTGTACCGAAAGGAGATGGAGGATGTCAACTGGACAGGGGTGTGGATCCCGGATGGGTTGCAGTTGGTATCCATTGCTCCTGAGGCCAAGGCGGTGATGCAACACTGTTATGGCGGCTACACCACCAACCTGACTCTGGAGGAGTTCATCCGCCCCGAAAACTACCTGGTTCATACCCTGGAAGGACAACCGCTCCCGGTAGGGCCGGTGCGCACTTTGATCCCTCACCCATATGCCTGGAGTTTCCCCCCTAAGATCAGCTGGGCTTTTGGGGGAGCAACGGCTACTACATGGGCGGTGAACCCTGGGCCGAAGAACGCTACAGCAATCTATAGAGGCTCTGAAATTTTGCGCTCCTTTAGCAGGGATCCCTCGAAGTTCTTTGCCGCTATCTGCCGTTTTGGCCGCAAACTGAAGAGAGCACCTTGGTTGCCGTTGCTGCGAACGCCTGAGGTGCCTGTGTCTTTAGATCTCAAAGAAAGCTTAATATAGCAAAGCTCAAAAGATCCATTGGACTCCATTCCGCTTACGCAAACACTAGAAATCATGGGATCCCGTTCACCGCGTCCAGCCCGGCCCATCCGTTCCGGCCGCTATCCGGCCAAAGAGCTGTGCAGCCAGTGCGGCCTCTGCGATACCCGCTACGTGGCCCACGTCAAAGAAGCCTGTGCCTTCTTGGACCAGCAACTGACCCAGTTGGAAGAACAGACCCACGGGCGATCCCGGGAATCGCTGCGCTCAGGATCCCTCGCCGTCACCGATACCGATTACTTCGGTGTCTACGAGGCAATGTACACAGCCCGCAAACGGGATCCGATCCCGGGGGCCCAGTGGACGGGCATTGTCAGCAGCATTGGCATGAAGGCCCTCACCACTGGCTTGGTGGAAGGGGTGGTGTGCGTGCAGGCGGATGAGCGGGATCGCTTTCAGCCACGGCCCATCCTGGCCCGTACCCCCGAAGCGGTCTGGGCGGCGCGAGTTAACAAGCCAACTCTTTCTCCCAACTTGTCTGTGTTGGAGCAGGTGGAGCAAAGCGGCCTCAAGCGCCTATTGGTGATCGGGGTGGGCTGCCAAATTCAGGCTTTGCGGGCGGTGGAAAAAAAACTGGGCCTGGAGAAGCTGTACGTGTTGGGCACGCCCTGTGTGGACAATGTCAGCCGTGCCGGGCTGCAAAAGTTTCTAGAAACCACCAGCCGCTCCCCACAGACGGTGGTGCACTACGAGTTTATGCAAGACTTCCACATCCACTTCAAACACGAAGATGGCTCGGTGGAAAAGGTGCCCTTCTTCGGCCTCAAGACCAAAGAACTCAAGGACGTGTTTGCCCCCTCCTGCCTCAGTTGTTTTGACTATGTGAATGCTCTGGCAGATCTGGTGGTGGGCTACATGGGATCCCCCTTGGGCTGGCAGTGGCTGCTGGTGCGCAATCAGCGGGGGCAAGAGCTGTTGGACTTAGTCTGGGAGGAGCTGGAAACCCAACCGGTGATCTCGCAGGGATCCCGGAGGGCGGCAGTGCAGCAGGGGATCCCTGCCTACGACCAAGCCCTGAGTTTGCCAATGTGGCTGGCTCGCCTCTTGGGGGCGGCAATCCAGCGCTTTGGGCCGCGCGGCCTGGAATATGCCCGCTTCTCCATCGATTCCCACTTCACCCGCAACTACCTCTACGTGCGCCGCCACTATCCCCAGAAGTTGGAGCAGCACGTGCCCCCCTTTGCCCGGCGGATTGTGGAGCAGTACCAACTCCCGCAAGACTGAGGCTCAGCAGTAGCGGATCCCAGCTTCCGCCCAGCGATCGATAGCCTGACCTATGCGCTCGCAATCGGCAATTAGGCTAATCCGCACGTAGCCCTCTCCTCCCTCTCCAAAAGCGCTGCCGGGGGTTACGACCACGCCTGTAGATTCCAGCACCCGCAGGGCAAACTCCGTCGATCCCTCAGGGGTGCCGTCGGCAGCGCGGGGGGTAGGGATCCAGAGATACATCGTCGCCCGTGGCGGCTCGATCCGCCAGCCCAACTCCGCTAGGCGGCCGATCAGATAGTCGCGCCGGCGGCGGTAGCGCTCTTGTACCTGCTCCAGGTAGCTATCCGGCAGGCGCAGGGCAGTTTCGGCGGCCTTTTGGATGGCGGCAAAAATGCCGTAGTCGAGATTGGTTTTCAGGGTGCGCAAGCTCTGGATGATCTGGCGATTGCCCACCACAAATCCCACCCGCCAGCCGGCCATGTTGTAGGTTTTGGAGAGGGTGTGGAACTCCACTGCCAAGTCCTTGGCGCCTGGGATCTGCAGCAGGCTGGTGGGCCGGTAGCCGTCAAAAGCCAGCTCGGCATAGCACAGGTCGTGCACCAGGATGAGATCGTAGCGGCGGGCAAACTCCACCACCTCCTCAAAAAAAGAGCGGGGCGCAACTGCCGCCGTCGGGTTGTTGGGGTAGTTAAAGTAGAGCACCCGCGCTTGCTGGGCCACTTCCGGCGGTATTTCTTGCAGATCGATCAACCACCCCTTCTGCGGGCGCAGCATCATCGGGTAGATCTGCCCGCCGGCAATCATGGGGCCGCGAAAATGGGCTGGATAGGCAGGGCTGGGCACCAACACCAGATCTCCGGGATCCACATAGGCCAGAGCCAGGTGGGTCAGCCCCTCTTTGGATCCCAGCAAAGGCAGCGCCTCTCCATTGGGATCCAGCTCCACCCCGTAGCGGCGCCAGTACCAATCCGTGATCGCCTGGCGGAAGCTGGCC
The DNA here is from genome assembly GCF_054058415.1 of Thermostichus sp. MS-CIW-38. NCBI lineage: Bacteria > Bacillati > Cyanobacteriota > Cyanophyceae > Thermostichales > Thermostichaceae > Thermostichus > Thermostichus sp. MS-CIW-38. The sequence goes on from NZ_JBSSAH010000040.1 coordinate 23,463, forward strand.
GTGCCCTCAAAGGGCGGGTAGCCGTGGTGGGCGGGATCCGCAATGGCCGCCTGCGCCGCCTCCACCACCGGCTGTGGGGTGGGACCATCGGGGTTGCCCATGCCCAGATCGATCAAATCCAACCCCTGCTGGCGGGCGCGGGCCTTCAGCTCATCCAAGCGGGCGAAGACATAGGCGGGCAGCTTGTTCAGCCGCTGGGCGGGAACGAGAGCGCGGTTCATGGCAAGAATGGGGAAGGGGCACAGCCGGTGCCTGATGGGAGGATAGGTACCTAACTTACCGCCAGACCTGCATCCAAAGCAATGATCGAGATTGGCGGCTTTGGGCATCCGGGATCCCGAACAGCTAGGATAGATATCCCAAGTTATCGACGAGCCAACAGTGCCCCTACCTCTTGTGGCCATTGTGGGCCGCCCCAACGTGGGCAAATCCACCCTCGTCAACCGCATGGCGGGGGTGCGTTCGGCCATTGTGCACGATGAGCCCGGCGTGACCCGGGATCGCCTGTACCAGGAGGTGGAGTGGAACGGGCGCCGCTTGCGGGTGGTGGACACCGGCGGCCTGGTTTTTGGCGACGACAGCGAATTTCTGCCCCACATTCGCCAGCAAGCGATGGCAGCCATGGCCGAGGCGCAGGCCGTGATCTTCGTGGTGGATGGCCGAGAGGGACTGACACCCGCCGATGTAGAAGTGGCCGATTGGCTGCGCAAACAACCCCTGCCGGTGGTGGTGGCCGTAAACAAGTGCGAGTCGGGGCAGATGGGCCTGGCTCAGGCAGCAGCCTTTTGGGAGCTGGGGCTGGGGGATCCGATCCCCTGTTCCGGCATCCATGGCAATGGGGTAGCCGAGCTGTTGGAGGCGGTGCTGGCTCACTTGCCCGAAGTGACCGCAGAAGCCGCAGGCGAGCCAGATCCCATCGCCGTCTCGATTGTGGGACGGCCCAACGTCGGCAAATCCAGCCTGCTCAACCGCCTGGTGGGATCCGAGCGGGCCATCGTCAGCCCCATTTCCGGCACCACCCGCGATGCCATCGACACCGTGGTCACCTGGGAAGGGCAGCCCTATCGCCTCATCGATACCGCCGGCATCCGCAAAAAAAACCGCGTGCAGTACGGCATTGAGTTCTTCAGCATCAACCGGGCCTTCAAGGCCATCCAGCGCTCGGATGCAGTGCTGCTGGTGATCGATGCTTTGGAGGGGGTTACCGAACAGGATCAGAGGCTGGCCGGGCGCATCGAAGAAGAGGGCCGCGCCTGCGTTGTCGTCGTCAACAAGTGGGATGCAGTAGAAAACAAAGATACCCACACCATCAACGAGTTCACCCGCGAGATTCGCGACAGGCTTTACTTTATCGAATGGGCGCCGCTCCTGTTTGTCAGCGCCCTCACCGGGCAACGCACCCACAAAATCTTTGAGCAGGTGAATACCGTGGTGGCCGCCCACCGCAAACGGGTTCCCACCGCTGTGGTCAACGAAGTGCTCCAGGATGCTCTTGCCTGGCAATCGCCCCCCACCAACCGCCAGGGCAAGCAGGGCAGAATTTACTACGGCACCCAGGTGGCGGATCGGCCCCCCACCTTTGTTCTGTTTGTCAACGATCCCGATTTGTTTAAGGATAACTACCGCCGCTTCCTGGAAAAGCACTTCCGGCAAAACCTGGACTTTACCGGTACCCCCATTCGCTTTCTCTGGCGCGGCAAATCCGAGCGCTTGGTTGGGCGGGCGGTGCGAAAATTGGAGAGATCCCTGACCTCTCGTTAGGCCCTCTGGTCTACTGAAAGCCTATGGCTGTGGATCCCAACGTCAAAACCCTGGTTGACAACCGTCGCGCCCGCTTCGAGTACGACATCTTGGAGACCTATGAGGCCGGGATCCAACTGACCGGCACAGAGGTGAAATCGATACGAGCGGGCAAAGCCAACCTGCAAGACGCTTTTGCCCTCTTTCGGGATGGGGAAGCATGGCTGCACAATCTGCACATCTCCCCCCATGACACCGCCAGCAAAGTGTTTAACCACGACCCTACCCGCCGCCGCAAGTTGCTGCTGCACCGCCGCGAGATCGACCGCCTACGGGGCTTGGTGGAACAAAAGGGCCTGACCGTGGTTCCCCTCAAGCTGGTGCTCAACCGCGGCTGGATCAAAGCCCATCTGGGCGTAGCCCGTGGCAAAAAGCTCCACGACAAGCGGCAGGCAATCAAAGAGCGGCAAACCCAGCGGGAGATTCAGCGGGAACTGAAGGAACGATAAATTTCTCCCTGAGCCCCTGCTGGCTTCCACGTCGTTTGCCAAGCGCCTTTTTGTATTCTCAGATACAGCGATCTGCAGCGGGATCCCGATGATGGATGTAGTCTCCCGGCTTTGGATCCCTGTTCTGTTGGAGCTGCCTGTGAACTGGAATCTTACCCGCGCTTTTTCTCCCTCGAGAGGCTGGGCTATTGGCCTGGCAGTCGCCGCTCTACTGGGATCCACCCCCACAACAGCGCAAGAGACCTTCAAAGTGGGCATGGTGCTGGTGGGGCCGATGCAGGATGGCGGCTGGAGCCAGGCCCATGTGGAGGGCAGCGAATATGTCAAGGCCAAGTTGCCCGGTGTCGAGTTTGATTACCTGGATAAGGTGAACCCAGCGGATCGGCCCAATGTGCGCGCCTCTCAGGTGGCGGATGACATGATCGCCCGAGGTGCGAAGGTTATCATCTTTACTTCTGATGACCACAAAGACGACGCGATTGAAACGGCCCGCAAGCATCCCGAGATTGCGGTTATCCATGCTTCTGGGGACATGGCCTGGAAGGAGGGGAAAAATTACATCGATCTGCCCAACTTGGCCAACATCATGCCCCAGATGGAAGCGATGCGCATGGTGGCTGGCTGTGCTGCAGCCCTGGGCTCCGAAACCGGCAAAATTGGCCTATTGGGACCTCTGATCAACGATGAAACCCGCCGTTACGCTGCTGCTGCTTACTTGGGGGCCAAATACTGCTGGGATACTTACCGAGATCGTCCTGAAGAGTTGCAGTTCCGGGTGACCTGGATTGGCTTCTGGTTCAACATTCCAGGGGTTACTTTGGATCCAAGCAAGGTTGCCGATGACTTTTACAACAGCGGCTTTGATGTGGTGATGTCGGGGTTGGATACGCCGGAGGCGGCGGTACAAGGCAAGCGGGCTGCTGAGGCCGGAAAGCGAGTGCGCTACACCCACTACGGCCTGGCCAGCGGTTGTAACTTTGCGCCCGAAATTTGCCTGGGGGTTTCCTACTACAACTGGGGGCCAGGATACAAGCAATTGATCGAGGCAGCTCGCGCGGGCACCTTCGAGAGCCAATTCCTACGTCCGCCCATCGACTGGTCAGACATCAACAACCCGGACACGTCTTCGGCGGGGTTCATCATGGGAGAAGCCCTGAAGCCGGAAGACAAGGCCAAGCTGGAGGAGTTTATTGCTGGCTTGGGGAATGGCAGCATTCAGCTCTTCAAGGGGCCGCTCAACTTCCAAGATGGCACGCCCTTCTTGGCTGAGGGGGAAGTGGCCAGCGAGGTTGATATTTGGTATCTGGGCCAGTTGCTGCAGGGCATGGAGGGAGCCAGCAACTAGCGGAAGGCGTTCTAGGCTCCGGGTAGGGGGAAGAAGCGGTCGGTGGCTTTCACCCGCTGACACCAGGCTCGGATCTGAGGAAAGGGCTTGAGGTCAAACCCGCCCTGCTCCGCCACATGGGTGTAGGTAAAAAGGGCGAGATCGGCGATGGTGTAGCGGTTGCCCACAAAAAACACCTTCCCCTGCAGGTGGCCTTCCATGATCTCCAGCGCCTCTGTTCCAGATTTCAAGTTCTGGGCGATCACGTCAGCATGGGCCTCTGCTTGGCCGGCCCGCACCCAGAAGCGAGTGGTGGCGATGTAGCGGGCAATGCGGGTTTGTTCAAAAAGCAACCACTTCAAAATCTCGGCCCGTTCCAACTTGTTTTGGCCGTAGAGGGGGGTGTCTTCTGCCAGGTAGACCAAGATCGCGGCGGACTCGGCCAAGACCGTTCCATCTTCCAGTTCCAAAGCCGGGATCTGGCCCAGGGGGTTTTTGGCCAGGTACTCGGGGCGGCGGTTTTCTCCGGCCCTGGAGTTGACTTCAACCGTCTCATAGGGGATCCCCAATTGCTTGAGGAGCAATTCCACTTTGTAGCAATTTCCGGAGGTTGGGATCCCGTACAGTCGCAACATTGTGGTTAACCTCAGCCCAAAGCACCTTACAAAGAACTTCGTCCTAACAACGCCAACGGCAACCCAATCAACAAAAACCCTCTGTCCCTAGGTTGTGTTGATCTTTCATTTGAGCCAAAAGAGAGCACTGACGAGATAGAGAAAACTCAAGAAGTTCCTGGCCAATTTGTCAAAACGAGAAA
>NZ_JBSSAH010000041.1:0-26789 GCF_054058415.1 Thermostichus sp. MS-CIW-38
AAGACATTAACCATAGCGCTCCGTTCGCGACGGCGGAACGGGATACAGGTAGCATTGGCTCATCGAGAGAAAAGCGGGTCGGCCTATTTCCATCATCAACGGGATCCCCTCCGGCACCTCAACACCTCGGTGGTTTTGCCAAAGTTCATCACTCAACCCATAGCTCGGCATCCGTGCCCCCTCATCAACTGCATCTTCAACGAAAATCTTCAATGAGAAATGAGAGAGGGATCAAGCTGTTCAAACCGGCCAGCTCCCTGAAAATCATGCGGAAATCTGACTTGTCCCGTTGATTTAGTCTTGATTGAGTTAAGGCTACTGATCGAAATGGGCGGAGCCGGATCGCTCCAAAAGTTGCCGGTACAACATGACAATCTTGTCTTGCACCTCGGATTGGCTCAGGTGATCTGTGTCGATCAAGATGGCATCGGGGGCAGGCCGCAAGGGAGAGATGAGCCGTTCGCTGTCGCGGCGATCCCGCTGCTCGATTTGCGCTTTCAATTCTTCGAGAGGCACCATTTGCCCTTGGGCTTGGAGTTGGTGTTGCCGACGCTGCGCCCGCTCCCCAACAGAAGCGGTCAAGAAAACCTTCAGCTCTGCATCAGGAAAGACGTGGGTGCCGATATCCCGCCCCTCCAAGACAGCACCGCCATCCCGGCCAATGCTGCGTTGCCGCTTCACCAGCTCCTGGCGTACTCCCGGCACTGCCGCCACGTGAGAGACCCAGCGGGTCACTTCCGGAGAGCGAATGGCCTGGGTAATTTCTTCGCCATCGGCCCAGATGCGGGTCGGCTCTGTCGAAGAGGTGCCACTCTGCAGGGTGAGCTGGGTTTGGGCGGCCAGTTGGGTGAGTTGCTCGGCATCGTCCAAAGGGATCCCCCGTTGCAGTGCCAGCCAGGTGATGGCTCGATACATGGCCCCCGTGTCCAAGTACAAAAGCTGCAGCTGGGCGGCTACTGCCCGCGCCACGGTGGATTTTCCGGCTCCAGCCGGGCCGTCGATGGCAATCAGCGGGCGACGCGGGGGAGAGGTCGTGCCGGAAGAGGGCGGTGCCGCATGCTGGACTCTCTCCGGCGAGGGATCCCCTTGCTCTGGGGAAAGGAGCAGGTTGTCGATCAGGCGAGTCTGCCCCACATAGGCAGCAATGGCCAGCAGGCCCTTGTCTTCCACCCGCGGCAGCGGTTGCAGCGTTTGGGGATCCACCAATTCCAGGTATTGCAGTTGCAGCTCTGGGGTATGCTCCAGCTCAGCACGGGCGGCGGCAAGGATCCCTTCTGCTGAGGGATCCCCGGCCTGCCAATGGTCATATCCCCGACGCAAGGCCCGGTACAGCCCGGCAGCCACCTGTCGTTCAGCAGCAGAAAGGTAGCGGTTGCGGGAGCTACAGGCGAGGCCATCGGCTTCTCGCACCGTGGGGCAGGGAACAATCGTGGTGGGTATTTGCAGATCCCGAACCAAACGCTGAATGATCGCCAGTTGCTGGGCGTCTTTTTGGCCGAAGTAGGCCCGCTGCGGCTGCACCAGGTTCAGCAGTTGCAGCACAATGGTGGCTACACCGCGAAAGTGGCCAGGTCGGTGGGGGGCGCAGAGGGTCTGCAGAAGGGATTCGGGGGGCATGACCCAGGTGCGGTCGCTTCCGGTTGCCGGATTGGCTCCCATCTCTTGCGGGTCAGGGGCAAAGACCACATCCACACCTGCTGCCTCGCACAAAGCTCGGTCCCCCTCTTCGTCGCGGGGATAGCGATCCCAGTCTTCGTTGGGGCCAAATTGCAGCGGATTGACGAAAATGCTGACCACCGTGTGGTCACACTCTTGCCGGCAGCGGCGGATTAGGCTGAGATGGCCCTCATGCAGGGATCCCATCGTGGGCACCAAGCCAACTGTGGATCCCCGCCAATCGGCTACCTGCTCCCGCAAAGCAGCAACTGTGCGCAGCCAGTGCATTGCCATGCCACCTCAATCTCTCTCTCCCCTATGGGTTTTCTCCAACCCCCCCAAAGGCTGCTCCTACAGGCCGATCTTGTTGCTGCGTTGATACTGCCTGTAGGCTGCCACGAATAAGCCCGCCAAGGTGACCACTACCATGCCCAAGACGATCCCCAACAAAATCGGCTCGATCACAACACAGACCTCCCAGTTCAAACCTAGATCATGATAAGCCAAGCCCAAACCCATCCTCACCCTTTCCTGTCAAGGGAATTGAGCGGGCATCCTCGAATACAATGCAGGGAATCGGCGAAGCCGTTGAGGTTGCACACCCACAACCCATGAGATCAATTGCCTTGTCCGGGGATGGCGGAGACTTGAAGGGGCGCCTGTCCGAACTGGAAGAGCAACTGCGCCCTTTGGCAGACAAGGCCGTTCCCCTGCTGGTGGCAGACTCCGATCCGGTGCAGGTGTGGGCGGCAGTTTTGACCTGCCAACGCTTGGGGATCCCGCTGTTCCTGGGTAATCCCCACTGGGGAGAACGGGAATGGGGACAGGCTTTGGCGGATATGGGATCCGGCTGGTGCTGGCGCCAGGGCCGACTGGAAGGGGATCCCGCCCCCTTGAATCCGCGCCTGCGAGAGTTGCGGGAAGCTGTGCCCAGCTCCCATTGGCCGCTGATCGGCATCCCCACCGGTGGCTCCGGCGGCCAGATAAAATGGGCCATGCACTCTTGGCTGACCCTCAGCGCCTCGGCCAAAGCCCACCAACAGCACTTTGCCGTTGGGCCTGTACACAGCTATTGCGTTCTGCCCTTGTACCACGTCAGCGGCTTGATGCAGGCAGTCCGCTCCTGGCTGAGCGGTGGGCAGTGGGTTGTCTGGGATTGGAAACGGCAACAGCAGGCCAAGGCTTGGGATCCCCCTTTGCCGGGGAGCTTTCTATCGCTGGTGCCCACTCAGTTGCAACGGCTGTTGCTCAGCGCCCATCCGGGAGTTTTGGAGAGCCTGCGCCAATTTCGGGCCATTTTGGTCGGCGGTGGCCCCACCTGGCCCAGCTTGCGGCAACAGGCCCGGCAACTTCACCTTCCCCTTGCCCTCACCTACGGTATGACCGAGACCGCCTCCCAGGTGTGTACGTTACTGCCAGAAGCCTTTTGGCAAGGGAGCGACAGTCTGGGTCGGCCTCTGCCCCACGCCACGCTCCAGATCCGCAGCGAAAAAGGGGATCCCCTACCCGTCCAGACAGTGGGCTCTATCCACGTCTGGGCCGAATCCCTGGCCCTAGGCTACTACCCCTTGGCGGGGGAGGCTGAGGGCCTGGGCAAGTGGCAACAGCAGGGTTTTGCCCCTGGGGATTGGGGCTACCTCGACTCCCAAGGTCACCTCCATTGGCTGGGTCGAGCCGATGACCTAATCCTAACCGGCGGGGAAAAGGTGATGGCTGCAGAAGTGGAAGGGGAGATCCGAGCCAGCGGCTGGGTGGAAGATGTGTGCGTGTTGGGCCTACCGGATGCCGAATGGGGGCAGCAGGTGGTGGCGGTGGTCGTCCCCAAAACAGGGATCCCGGCAATCCCCAAAGAGCTGGAGATGCACCTGAAGCAACACCTAAGCCGCCAACTGAGTCCCTTCAAGCACCCCAAGCACTGGCTGTGGTGTACGGGGATCCCGCGCAACCCTCAGGGCAAAGTCAACCGCCAACAACTCCGGCAGTGGGCAGCTCAGACGTTGGGGATCCCAACGCAGGCAAGTTAGCGGGATCCCTCCCGAATGCCCAGACGGGCTAAATCTCGCTTGATTTCAAAGGCCAATTCTCGGTTGTGCGGCTCCGTGGCCAAAGCTTTTCTCAAGTAGGCTTCCGCCTGCTGATAGCGCCCCTCGTAGATCAAATGGTTGCCGAAGCGCTGGTAGGCCAACGCCAAGATGTGGATGGCCTCGCTGGAGTTGGGAAACCGTTTCAGCAGCGCCTCCGCCTGGGCCACCGCCGTGGGCAACTTCCGCTCCCGCCAGGCTGCCTTGACGCGGGCAATCCCCTCCTTGAGCCCTTCCGGATTGGGCTGCTCTGCCGATGAGGGGCCTATGCTGCGAATGACCACCCGCCTTTCGCCGGCAGCAGGAGAGCTGGGTGGAGATTGACGTTGTGCAGATTGACGTTGTGCATCGTAGCGCCGCCGCTGCTCAGGGTCGCTCAGCACTTGGTAGGCCTGGTGGATTTGTTGGAAACGCTCTCGGGATCCCTCCCCTGCCACATCAGGGTGAAACTGCCGCGCCAACCGTCGAAACGCCTGTTTAATCTCTTCAATGTCCGCTGCAGGAGATAGGTTCAGGATCGCGTAGTAATCCATAAACAGTGGCGCAACTAAGGGATCGGGAAAAGACCTGGCCAAAAACCAGCTCTAGTCTATCGCTGCGGCCCCGGCTTGACCAAGGGATCCCACCAAGCGCTTGGTTCTCCCGCTTCCCTCAGCAGCAGGGATCCAGTGTTAGACTTTGCCCAAGTTGTTTGGAGCCTCCATTCCGGCCTATCGAGGATCCCTTCCTGTTGCCCAACTTCATTGCAACTTGGCTTTTTTATTTCTATCTGTTATGAGTGAATCGCTTCATCAAGCTCTTGCCAATCGAGATCTAAAACAATTATTGGCCCATTTGCAGCGGGGGGAAGATGTGAATGCTGTCGATGCTCAGGGAATGACTTTGCTTCATAAAGCGACACTCCTTGGCCATCTGGGACTGCTGGACTTGCTCTTAGTATATGGCGCCTCCCCCAATGCCTTAGATCCCACAGGTGCTACCCCTCTCCATTTGGCTGCCGACAGCGGCCAGGTCAAGCTGGTGGAGCGTCTCTTGAGGGCAGGCAGTGATATCAATCTCCCAGATAACCATGGCTATACCCCTCTCCAGCGGGCTGCTTTAACCGATCAGGCGGAGGTAATCGGTCTGCTCATCCAGAAGGGAGCCAACACTGGTCGTGTTCTCCACTGGGCCACAGCCACCGGTCGAAAAAGCATTCTGGCCCGCCTACTATCCAAGGGAGCGCCGGTGGATGCCACTGACGAAACAGGCCGAACCCCTCTGCATGAAGCCGCCACCCGAGGGGATTTGGGCATCGCTCGCTTTCTGCTCTTGTACGGGGCCAATGTGAATGCACGCAACCGATTCGGGGCGACACCGATGCACTGGGCTGCTTGGGAAGGACACATCGAAATCCTGGAGCTTTTGCTGGAAAATGGAGCCGAACTAAACCCTCGCAATGAAGATGGGCATACCCCCTTAGCCTATGCACAAAAACGCCAACACAGGCTGGCTGTCCAATGGTTACAAGATCGAGGAGCAACTCTTTAGCTTAGTATCAAGCTTGGCATAGAGAGTAAAACAAAAGTTAATGAAAATGCTGCTATTTCAAGTCATAGGGTATTTGGTCTTCCTCCCTTCTCATGAGATGGGGTTTGAGAGTGAGGGTAACCCCTACAGAAAAAAGGAGAGAGGCTGTTAGGCTTTCCTCCCTCCAGTCTCTTCGTCGCGGTTAGCGTTAACGCCAGCTAGATTCTAACTGATTCTTCCACCTGATTCAACTTTTTTCTAGAGTTTCTCTTGAGCCCAACATAAATTTTTGAACGACAAAACAAGACATAGGACAGACAGTTTGTCCCAAAAGGTTGGTCTTTTTCCTTAGCTTCTGACAAGTTTGCAAAGGAAACTAGAGCAGCAATCTTTGTATTCGGTCTTGTCTTCCGGTTCCCGAAGCCAGATTGCCCCCTTCCAAAGCCATAACCCTCAGCCGCTGTTGCTCCTTTACACTGCCACCTCCACAGATTGACATGAGCAAGCAAAAAATCTCTCTATCAACTGATTCTGACTCTCATTAGCACAGAACCTTGCTTAGCCTTGGAGAGGAGAAAAAGGGATCCCTGCTGACGCAGATGGCCAGCTCTGCCAGCACAGGATCCCTGCCGCATCCAAGACAAGAGAGGAAGACTGATGGATATGACTCCACCACTCAACTGAGTAACAGCATAGCTTTATTGAGATTGAATTGCAATACCTAGCCAACGTAAGAGGAAATGTTCTTGACAAAACTGCTTCAAGTAGTCGTTTCAAGTTAGGGTGAGACGCTTGGGCTACTGAGGAGAGCCTTCTGATTCCCTGTATTCAAGGCTTTAGGTATGGGTGCAGTGTCCCAGTTTGAATCGAAATGGCCACAAGCAGAGTACCTGGGCTAAAGGGTAATTGGCCAAGATTTGCAGTTTCAGCCCTCTTGAGAGGATAGGTCGCGGAGTTGTGGGCACAGCACAGGTTCAAGGGGGGGTGAGGGGCTGATAGCAGTCGTGGTTCTTATTACCCTCTATTTCAACTGCTCGCGCAGCGGGCCGGAGGCCTTAGCAGGAAGCAACCGGTCGTTTGTTTCACCTTGACGGTGAGATAAATGACTACGCGTTGCGGAACAGTAGGTAACCTCACTGCCATTCAAATGCCGTGGCGGGCGAAAAATCAAACCTTGGCCCAATGGATCCCTAGCCACGATAGCTGAGTCGCCTGGCAGGAGATCGAACCTGACGGCGTTTTCTGCGCCAGCGTTTCCAGCGGGAGACCATCCAGTCGCTTAGGCTGTGGTTCACCGATCCCAGTTCCAACCCCATCCCAATCCAAAAGAGCATCTCGGCGTGAACTTGCAGCAATTGCCAGAGATCGCTGCCCCACACCCAGGGTTGCCACATCCACCAGCCCAACCGGGATCCCAGCCAAGCCCCCAGCAGGCCAGCTCCTCCTGCCCATAGGCTCAAGTACAGCACCCGCACGGCGGTGCCCACAATCGGCCCATGAGACCAAAAGGAGCGATGCCGCATCCACTTGCGGTAGGGCAGCCAAATCCAGCGCAAGAACAGCCAGCGTTGATACTGTCGGGAACAGGTGTCCAGATCTCCAGAAAACATCAGGCCGCTGAACAGATAGGCGGATCCCACAGCCAGGGCAACTGTGGTGCTGTTCCCCAACACACCGGCGGCTAGGGTGATGCCGGGGGCCGTCCAGAGGGTAATGCGATCGTGGGTGGATCCCAGCGGCATAAAGCCAGAGCAACAGTACACGACTGCGGCTCAGTCTACCCGCAAGCAAAGGAGAAAGCCTGCTCCAGCCCTGGGATCGCTCCGCCGGATCTTGAAAAACTTAAGCCTGCTGCTCCCCAGGGATCCCTCGATTCAGGCGATCCAACACCTGCAACTGTCGGTAGAGCATTTCAACCCGTGGCAGATGGATCCCAGCTTGTCGAGCGTACTGCAGGGGGTTGCCGAAGATCACCTGCAGTTCCAGAGGACGTTTGCGCTCATAGTCGATTTTCATGCTGGTGCGGTAGGGGGCCATTTTCTCGGTATTGGTGAGCATTTCTTGGATCAGGGAGTCGGGAAGCAGGCGATCACAAGCTGCAGCTCCCTGTATCACCTCCTGCATCAGCGTTTCCGCCAAAGCACGGGCCTCAGGGTCTCGAATCATTTGCTGAGTATCGGCATTGAACACCACCGAGAGGCCGTTGAAGGGAATATTCCAGACCAACTTCTGCCAGCGGGCCAACATCAAATCTGGTGAGAGCGAAGTCGGGATCCCTGCCCGTTGAAAATCGGCTTGAACTTGTTGAAGGCGGGGCGTGATCCCTTGGGGGGCATAGCCAGGGCCGTACTCTGCCAGCAGCACCGAACCGTAATCCAGATGGTGAATGTGGCCGGGGCCAACCTTATTGGAGCTGATGAAGCAGAGGCCCCCCATGACCCGCTCTGGGCCAACGCAATCGGCAATCTCGGGTTCCACCCCCAGCCCGTTTTGCAACAAGATCACCACGCCATTCTCGGCCAACACAGGCGGGATCAAGTGCGGCAGAAGCGCATTTTGGGTGGCTTTCAAAGCCACGATCACGCCTTCGCAAGCCGGCATGTCCTCCACGGCTGCGTAGGCATTCACCTGGGGCAAATGAAAATCCCCCCAGCAGGACTGCACCCAGAGGCCGCTTTGGCGAACATGGTCATAGTCGCTGTGCAGCAGAAAATGCACCGAAAAGCCCGCCTGTTGCAATTTCGCCCCATAAAATCCTCCCAAAGCGCCCGTGCCCAAAACAGCGTAGCGGCGGGTTTCCGGCAACCAAGACATGGCAGTGAGTTTCGGCAGGTCATCCCCAAAATACCGCACCCCAGCGCTGGCTCAGGGTTTAATCTTTGCTGTTTTGTCTATCAACAGCACCCGCTCTTCTGCATCGGTTTCCCGCAGATGGACTCTCACCATTTGCTCCGGTTCTGTAGAAAGCTGACAACCGCAGTAATCGGGCTGGATGGGGAACTGCCGGTGACCCCGGTCGATCAACACCGCCAATCGCACCCGTTCCGGTCGCCCAAAGTGGTTTAGAGCCTCCAAAGCTGCTCGCACGGTGCGACCGCGAAAGATAACATCATCCACCAGCACCACTTCTTGGCCGGTCAGGTCACGCGGCATTTCGCTGCGATCGGGGGTGCGCAACCCGCCGGCGCTCAAATCGTCGCGGAAAAAAGTGATGTCCAGCTCCCCCACTTGGGGCGGGATCCCCAGCAGAGTGGCAATCCGATCCCGCAGGCGGTAGGCCAGGGGAACTCCCCGGGTGCGAATGCCGATCAACGTCAACTTTTGGAGGTGGGGATGATCCCTGCCGATCGCCTCTGCCAGACCCTCGATCAGCCCGGCCAACTGCTCCGCATCGAAGACCTCGATCTCGGACATGGATCCCTGTCGCCCCCTCGCCAATCGCGGATCTGGTCTGTAGAAGACTTTAACAAAACGCGCGGAATTCCCCACCCTCTGTAGGGTGGCGATGGATAGCGCCACTGGATTTGTGGAGCACTCAGAACTGGGGCAGGTGGGGGTAGGATAACGCATATGGCAACCAGAAGGCAGACCTTTCGACTGTATCCCAGCAAAGCTCAGGAAAAGGCTTTGCTCGAGGCTCGTCGTCTGCACTGCTACCTCTACAACGCCTGTGTCAGCCACCGGGAAACCGAGTACAAGCTCCACCGCCGAACGGTGACCTACCTGGAACAGCAGAACCTACTCCCCGAATTCAAGCAGGTGTGGGTGGAGTTTGCCCAACTGAACTCCCAAGCCCTGCAAGCCACCGTCAAGCGGGTGGATTATGCTTACCAACGGTTTTTCCAAGGACTGAGTAGGAAGCCAAGATTCAAGTCCATTCGCCGGTATTCGGGCTGGACGTATCCTGCCCGGTCGGGGTGGAAGGTCAACAGCACGGGAAAGCATGGCACGGTCACACTCAATGACTTGGGCATTACGCTGAAAATGCGCGGTCAAGCCAAGCATTGGGGCGTGCCAACAACGCTGACTATCGTCTACAAGCCGTCCCGGCGGCAGTGGTTCGCTTCGTTTACGGTCGAGGTGGCGATACCTGAACCTAAGTTTGGTTCACAGTCGGATTTGCAGTACGAGTCCATCGTTGCCTATGACCTGGGTACAGAGACCGCCCTGACGTTGTTTGACGGGGCGGAGTTTCGGGAGATTACTAATCCCCGCTTTACCCAGCGGAGTGAGGAGAAGATTCGCAGAGTCGCCAGACTGAAGCGCAGAAAGCGTGCCCCTAAAAAGGGCGTAAAGGCTTCCAGGAGATGGAAGAAAATTCACCGGCGGGAAGCGCAACTGCAAGCAAAGGCTGCTCGTCAGAGAAGAGACTGGCAACACAAAGTTACGTCAGAGATAGCTCGTCGTTATGACGTCGGCGTAACGGAGAAGTTGCATGTCAAAGGGATGACCCGCAAGGGTGGGAAGCGCAAGGCAGGGCTAAACAAGTCCATTCTGTCGGTGGGGTTTGGTACCCTCAACCGAATGATTACCTACAAAATCGAGCAGAAAGGTGGTTTAGTTCTCATGTTTCCTACGCAAACCCTCAAGCCCTCGCAACGCTGTCCCAAGTGCGGGGCAGTCCACAAGGAGTGGGCGGACTTGAGCAACCGCTATCATGTCTGCTCTGGTTGTGGGTTTGAAATCCCGAGGGATCGGGGCTCGGTGATGGTGATGTACAACGTTGCCACTAATCGGCAACCGGGGTTGGGAACCGGCCTCGTGAGTCTTGGATGCTTCAGCTCTACTTCAAAGTCCTGCGGGGCTATGAAGCACCTGGGGCAGAGGAAGAGACTAAAATCCTGCCGTCAAGGGGATGGGGCATCAGAAACCCCATCCGCCTATGCGGTGGGGTAGTTCATGATAGCCCAACCTGCCGGCGGGATCCCTATCCGGTAAGATAAAACCAGAAGCAATTCTAAAACCAGAAGCAATTCCCAAGCCATGGAGGTTTCCTTGAGGGAGGGATCCACGATGTCTGTTGCTTGGCTGGCTTCGGTTCTGGCGAGGCGGTCTTGGCTGAGCCGTTTCCTGCGGGGGATGGTGCTTTGCGGGCTGATACTCTGCCTGGGGGTTACTCCGCTGGGATCCCCGGCCCAGGCAGAGGACTACACCAAACGAGATCTGCAGGGGGTGAGCTTTGCAGGGCAAGACCTGAGCGGCTGGAAGTTTCTCAAGGCCAACCTGCGCCAAAGCGATCTCAGCCACGTGAAGGCGGCAGGGGCAAACCTATTCGGGGCCAATCTCAGCAAAGCCAACTTGCGCGGGGCCGACCTGCGGGGGGCCACTTTGGACATGGCCAACCTACAGGGTGCGGATCTGCGAGAAGCGCAACTGCAGGACAGCATGATGTGGCTGGCCCGAGTCGAAGGGATCCAAATTGATGGGGCGGATTTCACCAATGCGTTGATACGGCAAGACGCCCTCTCCATCCTTTGCGAACGGGCCACCGGCGTTAACCCTGTAACCGGTCGGGCCACCCGCGACACTCTTGAATGTGACTGATCCTCACCCCCGGCTCTTCTCCCAGAGGGAGAGGGGAGATAGGCAGCAGAACCCATCGCCTCACTGCCCTCTGGAATCCGGATTTTAGGAGCTGGGAGCGGCTGCCTCAGAACGGGTGGGCTTGCGTTGAAACTGGCTGAGCAGCGAATTCCAGGCCAAGCGGGCCATCGACAACAGCCAATTCCCCTCCAACTCCCTAAACAAGTCCATGTTCAGCTTGAAGGCATAATTGGCCTCTGCCACAATGCGGTCGATGGTGGCTTGATCCAGCCCCAACGCATCCAGCTGGGCGCGGTAGCGCTGCTTGAATTTGCCCTCATGAGGGATCTGCTCGAAATCGTAGAAGGCCGTTCCTTCCCCCTGCGGCAAGCCCATGGCCCGGCGGGCGATGTTTTTGAGGATTTGGCCACCCGACAAGTCACCGATGTAGCGGGTGTAGGCGTGAGCGATCAGCAGAAGCGGATCTTTTTCCACCACTTCTCGGATGCGGTTGACATAGACCTGGCAGGCAGGGGAGGGCTTGACCACAGCGCGCCAATTGGGGCCAACAAAATAATTTAAATCCTTCTCCAGGCTGGCCTTGCGCCACAGCTCTGGGTAGTAGAGCCGGCCCACCAGGGGGTGCTCTCGCAGTTGGGCAAAGCCTTCTTCCAAAGCGCTGTAGACAAAGTAGAAATTGCCCAGGTAGCGGCTGTAGGCCCGTTTATCCACCACTCCCTTCAGGAAACACTTGATAAAGGCCATGTTCTCGGCCATGGTGTGGGACTGCTTGGTGCCCTCTCGCAACTGGGCCGACAAGCTGTGGTCCCGGTTATACAGATCACTTTTTTTATTCTGATTGTTCTGACTTTGACTCACAAAACCCTCCTCGCCAACAAACTGTGCTTCATTAGATCACCCGCAGATCACCCGCAAGCCATCCCGAGGTTCCCCCAGCCTGAGAAGCTTTGTAAACCCATTCCCGATCCTTTCTCATGATTGATGGCTCCGCGTCTTGCCCCCTAGCCTGCATCAACAGCGTGCATCTCAAAAGCGACAAAGACCGGCGCCGCGTCCACCCTGGCGACCGGCTGAGCCTGTCAGAACCACCCCTCCGATCCCCACGGTCGACCGGAAATCCGAGCTGGAGCAGCGGATGATCCGTAAAAACGGTCAAAGATTAGAATAATCTGCCTGAGTGTGAATGGATGTGAACAATCCTTAAGGCACGGTGGGAATCGTCCCTGCTCCGGCAGCCAAAAGGGGATCCCCAGCGGTTTTGCCGAGATTTTCCAAGTGAGCCCTCAAGGGATCCGGACAGCCCCTCGACCTTTGTAACGTTCGTTGACGATCGTTGGCGGGGTTTCTATAATGGAAGGCCTGACTGCAGCGCGACCCCTCCCGAGCAACGCATGACACAATTAGCAGTGCCATCCCCTGTCGCTCCTACCTTTCCTGACCTGGTGGAGATTCAGCGGGAGAGTTTCTTGTGGTTTTTGCGAGAAGGGTTTGAAGAGGAGCTTCTCAGCTTTTCCCCCATCGTCGATTACACCGGCAAGCTGGAACTGCATTTCCTGCCCGAATATCGCCCTGGGGATCCCTCCAAAGGGTACAAGATCAACCGCCCCCGCTACGACCCTGAGGAGGCCAAGCGGCGGGATGCCACCTATCAAGCGCAGATCCGGGTGCCCACTCGCCTGATCAACAAAGAGACCGGCGAGATTAAAGACATGGACGTCTTCATCGGCGAACTACCCTTGATGACGGATCGGGGCACCTTCATCATCAACGGCGCCGAGCGGGTGATCGTCAACCAAATTGTGCGCAGCCCCGGCGTCTATTACAAATCGGAGCTGGACAAAAACGGGCGTCGCACCTACAGCGCCAGCCTCATCCCCAACCGCGGTGCCTGGCTGAAGTTCGAGACCGACAAAAACGGCCTGGTGTGGGTGCGCATCGACAAAACCCGCAAGCTCTCGGCGGCAGTTCTGCTGAAAGCCTTGGGCCTGAGCGACTCCGAGATTTACGACAACCTGCGCCACCCCGAATTCTTCCAGAAAACCATGGAGAAAGAGGGGCCCTACACCGAAGAAGAAGCCCTAATGGAGCTGTACCGCAAGTTGCGGCCCGGGGAACCCCCCACTGTATCGGGTGGCCAGCAGTTGCTGGAATCCCGCTTCTTCGACCCCAAACGCTACGATTTGGGCCGGGTAGGGCGCTACAAGCTGAACAAAAAGTTAAATTTGAACGTAGCCGAAAGTGTGCGGGTGCTTACCGTCACCGACATTTTGGCCGTCATCGACTACCTGATCAATTTGGAGTACGACATCGGCCATGTGGACGACATCGACCACCTGGGCAACCGCCGCGTGCGCTCCGTGGGCGAGCTGCTGCAAAACCAGGTGCGGGTGGGCCTGAATCGCCTGGAGCGGATCATCCGAGAACGGATGACAGTCTCCGAGTCGGAAAACCTCACCCCGGCCTCTTTGGTCAACCCCAAACCCTTGGTGGCGGCCATTAAGGAGTTCTTCGGCTCCAGCCAGCTCTCCCAGTTCATGGATCAGACCAATCCCCTGGCGGAGCTGACCCACAAGCGCCGGTTATCTGCCCTGGGCCCCGGCGGCCTAAGTCGGGAACGGGCCGGCTTTGCGGTGCGGGATATCCACCCCAGCCACTACGGCCGCATCTGCCCCATCGAAACTCCAGAAGGCCCCAACGCCGGGTTGATTGGATCCCTGGCCACCCACGCCCGCGTCAACCAGTACGGCTTTATCGAAAGCCCCTATTACCGGGTCGAGAACGGCGTGGTGCGCAAAGATCTGGGCATGGTCTACCTCACTGCCGATGAAGAGGACGAGTACCGCGTAGCCCCTGGGGATGTGCCGGTGGATGCCGAAGGCCGCATCACTGCTGACTTGGTGCCGGTGCGCTACCGCCAGGAGTTCACCACCGCCCACCCCACAGAAGTGCACTACGTCCAAGTGGCGCCGGTGCAGGTCATCTCGGTGGCCACCTCCTTGATCCCCTTCCTGGAGCACGATGACGCCAACCGTGCCTTGATGGGAGCAAACATGCAGCGGCAGGCGGTACCCCTGCTTAAGCCGGATCGGCCCTATGTGGGCACTGGCCTGGAAGCCCAGGCGGCACGCGACTCCGGCATGGTGGTGGTGTCGCGCACCAATGGCGTGGTGACCTATGTCTCTGCCGACGAAATCGTGGTGCGGCCAGACGACGGCGGGGATCCAATTGTCTATCGCCTGCAGAAATACCAGCGCTCCAACCAAGACACCTGCCTCAACCAGCGTCCCCTTGTCTATACGGGGGATCGGGTGGTGGCTGGCCAGGTGCTGGCGGATGGCCCGGCGACCGAAGGGGGCGAGTTGGCTTTGGGCCAAAACGTGTTGGTGGCCTACATGCCCTGGGAGGGCTACAACTACGAAGATGCCATCTTGATCAGCGAGCGGCTGGTCTACGACGATGTCTTTACCTCGGTACACATCGAGAAGCACGAGATCGAGGCCCGGCAAACCAAACTGGGCCCTGAGGAGATTACCCGCGAAATCCCCAACGTGGGGGAAGATGCCCTGCGGGACCTGGATGAGAACGGCATTGTGCGCATTGGGGCTTGGGTGGAGGCCGGCGACATTTTGGTGGGCAAAGTCACCCCCAAAGGGGAGTCGGATCAGCCCCCAGAAGAGCGGCTATTGCGGGCCATTTTCGGGGAAAAGGCTCGGGATGTGCGGGACAACTCGCTGCGGGTGCCCAACGGCGAGCGCGGTCGGGTGGTGGATGTACGCATCTTTACTCGCGAACAGGGGGATGAGCTGCCTCCCGGCGCCAACATGGTGGTGCGGGTCTACATTGCCCTCAAGCGCAAAATCCAGGTGGGGGACAAGATCGCGGGCCGTCACGGCAACAAAGGCATCATCTCCCGCATCTTGCCGATTGAGGACATGCCCTACCTAGCGGACGGCACACCGGTGGATGTGGTGCTCAACCCCTTGGGGGTGCCTTCCCGGATGAACGTGGGCCAAGTGTACGAGTGCCTGCTGGGCTGGGCAGCAGAACATCTGGGAGTGCGCTTCAAGCTGATGCCCTTTGATGAGATGCACGGTTTAGAAGCCTCCCGTCTGACGGTGGAGGCCAAGCTGAGGGAAGCCCGAGAGAAGACCGGCAAGGACTGGATCTTCAACCCGGAAGGCAGGTACTGCGGCAAAATCCAGGTGTTTGATGGTCGCACCGGGGAGCCCTTCGACCAGCCCGTTACGGTGGGCCGCGCCTACATGCTGAAGCTGGTGCACTTGGTGGATGACAAGATCCATGCCCGCTCCACCGGCCCCTATTCTTTGGTGACCCAGCAACCGCTGGGGGGCAAGGCGCAGCAGGGCGGCCAGCGCTTTGGGGAGATGGAGGTGTGGGCTTTGGAGGCGTTTGGGGCAGCCTACATCCTGCAGGAGTTGCTCACCGTCAAGTCCGACGACATGGTGGGGCGCAACGAGGCTCTCAACGCCATTGTCAAGGGCAAGCCGATCCCTCGACCCGGCACGCCGGAGTCCTTCAAGGTGCTGGTACGGGAGTTGCAGTCCCTCTGCCTAGATGTGTCGGTACACAAGGTGGAGGTGGACAGCGAAGGGCAAACCTGCGATGTGGAAGTGGATCTGATGGCCGATACTTCCAACCGTCACACTCCCTCTCGACCCACCTATGAATCGGTTACGGCTGAGGATCTCTCGCCATCACCCGCCTTTACCAGAGTGCTCCGCACCGCTGACGCGAATGCCAGCCGCAGCCTTGAGGAAGATGAGGACGAGGAGGAGGAAGAGGACTTTTGAGGGTTGAGAGCGCTCCCCACCCCTGACGCGAACGTGACGGGGATCCCCTTCAACCCACGAAGGAGGGTGGGGCTTCCCTCTCCTTTGGGTTCAGCAAGCCAGGAGGAAAACGGCGATGGCCAAAACAGAGCAACGCTTTGACTATGTCAAAATCGGCTTGGCTTCTCCAGAACGGATCATGGAGTGGGGCCAGCGCACCCTGCCGAATGGTCAAGTGGTGGGGGAAGTCACCAAGCCCGAGACCATCAATTACCGCACCCTCAAGCCGGAGATGGATGGTCTTTTCTGTGAGCGCATCTTTGGGCCGGCCAAAGACTGGGAATGCCACTGCGGTAAGTACAAGCGGGTACGGCATCGGGGGATCGTCTGCGAGCGCTGTGGGGTGGAGGTGACCGAGTCGCGGGTGCGCCGCCACCGCATGGGCTACATCAAGTTGGCTGCCCCCGTCACCCATGTTTGGTATTTGAAAGGGATCCCCAGCCACATTGCCACGCTGTTGGACATGCCGCTGCGGGATGTGGAGCAAGTGGTATACTTCAACGCCTACGTAGTGGTGGATCCGGGCAATGCCCAGAATCTCTCTTACAAGCAACTGCTGACGGAGGATCAATTCCTCGAGATCGAAGATCAGATGTACGAGGAGGGATCCGAACTGCAACTGCCGGAGAACTGGGCCATGATTGGGGCAGAGGCCATCGAGCGCCTGCTCAAGGATATCGACCTGGAAAAAGAGGCGGAGCAACTGCGGGAGGAGATCACCAGTGCTCGCGGCCAAAAGCGGGCGCGCCTGATCAAGCGGCTGCGGGTAATCGACAACTTCATCGCCACCGGATCCCGTCCGGAGTGGATGGTGTTGCGGGTGCTGCCCGTGATCCCGCCGGATCTGCGCCCCATGGTGCAGTTGGATGGGGGCCGCTTTGCCACCAGCGACCTCAACGATCTCTACCGTCGTGTGATCAACCGCAACAACCGCCTGGCCCGGCTGCAGGAGATCATGGCACCGGAGATCATTGTGCGCAACGAAAAGCGCATGCTCCAGGAGGCGGTGGACGCGCTGATCGACAACGGTCGGCGGGGGCGCGTGGTGGCGGGGGCCAACAACCGTCCCCTCAAGTCCCTCTCCGACATCATCGAAGGCAAACAGGGGCGCTTCCGGCAAAACCTGTTGGGCAAACGGGTGGACTACTCCGGACGTTCGGTGATCGTGGTGGGGCCCAACCTGCGCATGCACCAGTGTGGCCTGCCCAAAGAGATGGCCATCGAGCTGTTCCAGCCCTTTGTCATCCACAAATTGATCAAGCGGGGCATCGTCAACAACATCAAGGCCGCCAAAAAGCTGATCCAAAGCAACGACCCGCAGGTTTGGGATGTGCTGGAGGACGTGATCGACGGCCACCCCGTCTTGCTCAACCGCGCTCCCACGCTGCACCGCCTCGGGATCCAAGCCTTTGAACCGATCCTGGTGGAGGGAAGGGCGATTCAACTTCACCCCTTGGTCTGCCCTGCTTTCAACGCCGACTTCGACGGCGACCAGATGGCGGTGCATGTGCCCCTGTCGTTGGAAGCCCAGGCGGAAGCGCGCCTGCTGATGCTGGCCACCAACAACATCCTCTCCCCGGCCACCGGCGCTCCCATCATCACCCCCAGCCAAGATATGGTGTTGGGGTGCTACTACCTGACGGCGGACAACCCCCACGCGCCAGATATTGGCGATCGCTTCTTCGCCAGCTTGGAAGATGCTCTCATCGCCTACGACCGCGGCGCCATCGGCCTGCACAGCAAGGTCTGGGTGCGCTACCACGGCCCGATGGAGTTGGGCAAGGGCGAAAAAGAGTCCGAGCCGCAAATCATCGAAGAAGCGGGCGGCATCCGCCTCAAGATCACCAACTACCGCCGTATCCGCGAAGATCAAAACGGCAACGTGATCAGCCAGTACATTCGCACCACGCCGGGCCGGATCATTTTTAACAAGACCGTGCAGGATATTTTGTCTGCGTAGTTACCCTCTGCCGTAGGACGGCTCTTCTCTCCCCTTCTCTCTAGCGAGGCATCATGAGCGAAAAAGGACGATTTTCCGCTGGCCTGGCGCGGCAGGCTGCCGACGGCAACAAAGCCGACGCCCCTTTGCCCCCTGTGCCCTTTCGCAACTATCAAATTGGCAAAAAAGAGCTGCGTAACCTGATTGCCTGGTCTTTTGCCCGCTACGGCACAGCCCGCACCGCTCAGATGGCGGATGCTCTGAAGACCCTGGGCTTCAAATACGCCACCCAGGCAGCCGTCTCCATCAGCGTCGAAGATCTGCGCGTTCCCCCCAGCAAGCGGCAGTTGTTGGCGCAAGCGGAAGCCGAAATCGAGGCGGCCACCGAGCGCTACACCCGCGGGGAAATCACAGAGGTGGAGCGCTACCAAAAGGTGATCGACACCTGGAACCAAACCAACGACCAGATCAAGGAGGAGATGCTCAGCAACTTCCGCCAGAACGATCCCCTCAACTCCGTCTACATGATGGCCAACTCGGGGGCAAGGGGGAATGTCTCCCAGGTGCGGCAGTTGGTGGGCATGCGCGGCCTGATGGCCAACCCCCAGGGGGAGATCATCGATTTGCCCATCAAAACCAATTTCCGCGAGGGCCTGACCGTTACCGAGTACATCATCTCTTCCTATGGGGCCCGCAAGGGCTTGGTGGATACGGCCCTGCGCACCGCCGACTCTGGCTACCTCACCCGCCGCTTGGTGGATGTGTCTCAGGATGTGATCGTGCGGGAATCTGACTGCGGCACTGAGCAGGGCATCCTTCTGGAATACCTGATGGATGGGGACAAGGTGGTGGTGTCTCTGGAAGAGCGCTTGGTGGGCCGAGTGTTGGCGCGCGACGTGGTGCATCCACAAACCCAGGAGATCCTCGCCCGCCGCAACCAAGAGGTGGATCACGACCTGGCCAAGACGATTGTGGAGGCCGGCATCCGCCAGGTGATGGTGCGTTCTCCCCTCACCTGTGAAGCCAACCGCTCCGTGTGCCGGATGTGTTATGGCTGGAGCTTGGCCCACTCCCGCCTGGTGGATCTGGGGGAAGCGGTCGGGATCATCGCCGCCCAATCGATTGGGGAGCCGGGCACCCAGTTGACCATGCGCACCTTCCACACGGGAGGCGTGTTTACAGGGGAGGTGGCCCGCCAAATTCGCGCCCCCTTTGCGGGTGTGGTGCGGTTCCCGAAAAATCTGCGCACCCGCCCCTTCCGTACCCGCCACGGCGACGATGCTCTACAAGTGGAGGTAAACAACCAAATCATCTTGGAAGGCCCAGACGGTCAACGGGAGTCCTTCGACATGACTCAGGGATCCACCCTGCTGGTGCGGGACGGAGCCCAGGTGCAGCGGGATCAGTTGATTGCAGAGGTGTCCCTGGCCAAGGCCAGCCGTAAGAGCACCGAGAAAGCCCAGAAAGAGGTGGTGGCCGACCTGGCTGGAGAAATTCGCTTTGCCGATCTGCCCATCGAGGAGAAGACTGACCGCCAGGGTAACACCACCTACACTGCCCAGCGGCAGGGATTGATCTGGGTGATGTCTGGACAGGTGTACAACCTGCCTCCGGGGGCCGAGCCGGTGGTGAAAAACGGGGATCGGGTGCAGGCGGGGGATGTGATCGCCGAAACCTCGCTGGTGACGGAGCATGGCGGCATTGTGCGGCTACCGGAGCGCAGCGACACCAGAAGTGGGCGCGAGGTGGAGATCATCAACGCTTCGGTGGTGTTGCGGGAAGCACGGGTACGGGTGGAATCCCACCAGGGGCGGGAACAATTTTTGCTGGACACTTCCAGTGGGCAGACCTTTGTTCTCAAGGCTACTCCGGGCACCAAAGTGGGCAACGATGAGGTGGTGGCGGAGCTGATCGACAACCACTTCCGCAGTCAGACGGGAGGCTTGGTGAAGTTCGCCGGCATTGAGGTGGCACGGCGCGGCAAGGCCAAGCAAGGTTACGAAGTCATCCAGGGCGGCACCCTGCTGTGGATCCCAGAAGAGACCCACGAGGTGAACAAGGACATCTCCCTGCTGAACGTGGACGATGGCCAGTATGTGGAAGCAGGCACTGAGGTGGTGAAAGACATCTTTTGCCAGAATGCCGGTGTTGTCGAAGTCATCCAGAAGAACGACATTCTGCGGGAGATTGTCATCAAGCCGGGATCCCTGCATCTGGTGGACAACCCCGCCGACTTGGAAGTGAAAAGTGGCACCCTAATCCAGCCAGGGCAACCGGTGCTCAGCAGCATCGTTCCCGACCGACTGGTCTACCTGGAACACGTGGAAACTCCCGAAGGCCCAGGCTTGCTGCTGCGTCCGGTGCAGGAGTACGAGATCCCCGACCGGCCCTTGGTGCCCACTCAAGAGTCCACCAGCGAGTCCGGTCGCTCCATTCGTCTGCGGGCGGTGCAGCGGGTTCCCTTCAAAGATGGGGAGCGGGTGAAGTCGGTAGGCCCTGTAGAGCTCCTGCGCACCCAACTGGTGCTGGAAATCGATACCGACGCCCCACAACTGAAGGCCGATATCGAGCTGATCCAAGATGAGAAGGATCCAGATATTCGCCGCCTGCAACTGGTGATTCTGGAAACCCTGTTGCTGCGCCGCGACGTGGAAGCGGATCTGACGCAGGGGAGTACCCACACGCGGCTGTTGGTGAAGGAAAGAGACTCCATCGCCAGCGGAGATGTTATCGCCCGCACCGAAATCCAAGCCAAAAAGGCCGGGATCGTCCAAGGGATCCGCCAGGGAGCGGAAGTGGTGCGGCGGGTGCTGGTGATTACCGACGACGATCTGGTGCAGGTGCCCCTGACAGGTTCAGCCAGCGTGGCGGTAGGGGCGCTGGTGCGGGCTGGGGACGAGCTTGCTCCCGGGATCCCTTCTCCACAGTCGGGACAGGTGATGCAGATAACGGACGGCCAAGTCCTGTTGCGGATGGCGCGGCCCTACTTGGTTTCTGCGGGTGCCATCCTGCAGGTACGAGATGGCGATCTGGTGCAGCGGGGGGATTCCCTGGCCCTCCTGGTGTTTGAGCGGGCCAAGACGGGGGACATCATCCAGGGTCTGCCGCGGATTGAGGAGCTGCTGGAGGCCCGCAAGCCCAAGGAAATGTGTGTGCTGGCCAAGCGGCCCGGCACCGTTCAACTGAGCTGGCGGGGAGAAGAGCCAGATCTCAAGGTCATCGAAGCCGATGGCACCGTTAGAGACTATCCTGGGCTGCCGGGGCAGAGCTTAATCGTGGTAGATGGACAGCCGGTGGGGGTGGGGGATCCCCTTACCGATGGCCCTGCCAACCCCCACGACCTCTTGGAGATCTACTACGAGTACCATCGCCAAACCTTGGGAGATGACCAAGCCGCACGGTTGGCTCTGCGGGAGGTGCAGCGCTTCTTTGTCAACGAAGTGCAGAACGTCTACCGCTCCCAGGGGGTGGAGATCTCCGACAAACACATCGAGATCGTGGTGCGCCAGATGACCTCCAAGGTGCGGGTGGATGATGGCGGCGACACCATCCTGCTGCCGGGCGAGCTGGTGGAGTTGCGGGAAATCCAGCAGACCAACGCCACCATGGCCATTACTGGAGGAGCGCCGGCCAAATACACGCCCGTCCTGCTGGGGATCACCAAGGCCAGCTTGAATACCGACAGCTTCATCTCAGCGGCCAGCTTCCAGGAAACCACCCGCGTGCTTACAGAGGCGGCCATCGAGGGCAAATCCGACTGGCTGCGCGGGTTGAAAGAAAACGTGATCATCGGGCGCCTGATCCCGGCAGGCACGGGCTTCACCACCTACGAGGAGATTGCCGCCGAGCCGGAGCCTGACGAAGAGGAGGAAGAGCCTGCGGTGTTGCCGGAGCTGCCGCCTCGTTTGATCTTGGAAGATGATCAATTGATCGACGATTCCACCCCTGCCTTCGACGAGCTAGAGGAGGATGACGACGAGGAGGAGGAGTAGGGCGCTGGGGATCCAGGATTGGGCCACTTTGCAAGCTGAAATCGTCAGTTGCTGCCGCTGTCCCCGCTTGGTGGCTTGGCGAGAGTCAGTCGCCCTTCAGAAGGTGGCCCGTTTTCGGGAGCAGTCCTACTGGGGCAAGCCCGTTCCGGGATTTGGGGATCCGCAGGCGCGGCTGTGGGTGATCGGGTTGGCGCCGGCAGCCCATGGGGGCAACCGCACCGGGCGCGTGTTTACCGGGGATCCCAGCGGGGACTGGCTGTTTCGCGCCCTGTACCGAGCCGGGTTTGCCAATCAGCCCACCTCTACCCACCGAGAGGATGGCCTGCAATTGCAGGATTGCTACATCTCGGCAGTGGTGCGCTGTGTGCCCCCGGAGAACCGCCCCACCGCCATAGAAGCCAAGACCTGCCTGGGCTACCTGAAGCAAGAGCTGGAGCTGCTAACCCAGGTGCGAGTGATCCTGACGTTGGGGCATTTTGCCTTCCAACACGCTCTGACGCTCTTGCCACCTCTCAGGCTCCGTCCCCGCTTTGGCCACAACTGCGTTATTCCCCTGGCAGAGGGTCGCTATTTGCTGGCGTCTTACCATCCCAGCCGGCGCAACACGGCCACACGGCTGCTGACGGAGCCGATGTTGGATGCCGTTTTCGCGCAAGCCCAGCAGTTGCTGTCTGGTAAGCCAGCCCGACCGGCTGAGGATTAGGCGGGTTGCCAAGATTCGAGGCGATAGGCACTGTCCCAAAACAGCCATTCCAACCGGGAGGCAGTGACAAAAGCTGCCCTCATCTTTTCCCGCAGCGGTTCTGTAGCCTGCTGAGCGACGGAGTCGGTGATGTCCAAAGCCTGCTGCACCACTTGGGCAAATTCTTCCCCGGCGTAGGTGTCGATCCACTGTTGGTAGGGATTGTCAGGCTGCGCGGTGCGATAGATGGTGGATCCCACCTCTCGGTAGATCCAAAAGCAGGGCAGCACAGCGGCAATGGCCACCTCATAGGGATCCACAGCCGCCGCAGCCAACAAAAAACGGGTATAGGCGAAGCAGGCAGGGGCATAGGCTGTTTCGGGTTGAATGTCGTAGAGGCGAAAATAGCTTTCGTGCAGGCTGCGTTCGGCCACAATGGCTCCCAGGGCAAAGTTCAAGAAACTCACCACCTGCTCAGCCCCTTCGGAACGAGCTCCAATCAAGGCCAGGGCGCGGGCAAAGTCGGTGAGATAAAGAGCATCCTGCTGCAAGTAAAACTGGAACCGCTGCCGCGATAGGCTGCCCGCTGCCAACTCTCGGTTGAAGGGGTGATCGAGGATTTGCTTGTAGATGGGCTGAATGGCTTGCCAAAGGTGGGCAGTAAAGGACTGGGGCATGGCGACCGTCTCTCGGCGTTTGGTCTTCAGCTAGAAATTGCAGGAGCCCCGCACTGTACCTATAAAGTCAGTGTTGGGAGGAATGCTATAATAATACTGCGGGCACCAGAAACGGTTTTTTTTAAGGCACTGGTAACGGTCGATTGGGGGTGCAGTAAACCACCCCAGAGGCTCGTGGTTGGCTTGCTAACTGCAGGGCTACTAAAAGCCCGCTCCGTACCGCCTAGCGGTTGGTGTCGGGTAGTTTACTCGATTGGTGATTGACCTGACCAGGGCCAGCACCTCTGCTGGGGCTGAGGCTTTCTTCATTTTGAATCTCAATTAGGCTTCGGGCATGAGGGGGCGGAACCCATGCTTGCGGGAAAGCTGCCCGATCAGATCCAATTTCTCAAGGGTGATCAAATTACGGCCCCAACTGAAATTGGTGTACAGCCCCTCAAACTCCAGCAGCATGGATTCAGCAAAGCAGGCAAAAAGCTGACGGGCCGGGTTGGCCACATTCAAAAACTGCATGATGTTCCATTCAATATCCAAAGAGTGCTCCACCATCCCCCCGTCAATGACGTAGAGTCCCTTTCGCTGCAAGCTGGAGGCGATGTTCTTTGGGTAGCCACCGTCGATGATGACACAGGGATCCGGCAAAACTTGGGGATCGAGGGCCATGCCTTGGCTCATGCTGGCCACCCAAACGATAAAGTCAGCGCGGGGCAGGGCCTCTTCCAGCGAAGAGATCTCCCCCTGCTTGAGCTTGGCCTGCAATTCCTCCAGACGCCGTCGCTCTCGGGCGATGAGCAACAATTTGCCCAAGTGAGTGTGGGCCACCAACCATTGACAAATGGCGCTGCCGATATCTCCGGTCGCCCCCACCACCGCAACCGTAGCGGCTGCCAAGTCCATGGCGTAGCGCTGGGCCGCCAACTGCAGTTGCTGACAGATGATGTAGGCCGTGTGGGTATTGCCGGTGGTAAAGCGTTGGATCTCCAAGTCAATGTTGCGGACTCGCCGGAGACTGTCGAGGCGAAAAGTCTCGAAAATGATGCTGCTGAATCCCCCCAAAGCAGTAATGTTCAAGCCGCGCCGCTGGGCTAGGGCCATGGCATTCAACACTTTCCGACAAGCTGCCTTCACCCGTCCCCCCGCCAACATCTCCGGCAAGAAACAGGATTCGACGTACTGCCCATAAATCTTTTGGCCGGTGATGCTGGTTACCGTGATCTCGTCCACCACCTGAGGGGGAGCCATGCACCAGAACTCCAGGTCGCTCTCCGCATATTCGGAATAACCCAGCTTGTCTGCCACCCGCTTCGCATGGGCCAGGCTGGTCAAGTGCCCAATCAGGCCGAACATAAAGGTTTACCCGCTTGGATAACTGATGGATCCCATCAAAACATGTCCATACCCGCCTGTAGCCAGCCTAGAACTGCAGTCCGCCGGCAGAGGATGAATGCTGAGGTGGGTCATGCTGCCCGCAAACCCTGGGCAGAGAGGCGCATCACCTCGCGGGTGCTGAAGCCGATGTTGGCCAGCGCCTCTCCATAGGCAATCATAAAATCCTCGACGATGGCCTCGCGATCCATATAGATGGCTTCTACATCCTGGTCCACCTGCTGCAGCATCTGCCAGACCAAGGGCAGGTTCTGGGCGTTGGCCGCTTCGATCTGCCCTTTGACCTCGCCAAAATGCTCCCCTAGCCAGCGCTCGCCAAAATTGAGGTGCAGATATTCATCCTTGACCACCCCCTCGGTGATCTTGCGGGCAAACTCATCGGCGACGGGGATGTAAATGTTGTAGGCGGCAATGGCAAAGCATTCGATGATCAGGGACTGAATGACCAAGCAGGCAACCAGATCTCCGGCTGCTGCCGCTTTTTGGAAATTGTTGCGCAAAGGGGCGAAGAAAGTGCGGGCAAACTCCCTATCCGGCTCTACCTGCAGGTTTTTGCCGCAGGATTGAAAGCCTTTCATGTGCCGCAATTCCATCTTGGCCAGCTTGTGCAGCTCCTCTGCCCCTTCCGGCAACATCTCGGCCAGCTTGAGGTAGTTGTCGTGGGCTTCTTGTTCCCCTTCGATCACAATGCCGTTGATGCGAGAGTAGGCCTGCCGGTAAACCGCGCTGCCATAGTCCAAGGTGGTGCCACCCTCATCGGCTAAAGGCTGGGGGGTATTGGGCAGGACGTTCACTGGGGCCATACTCATGCATCTCCTCTCGGTGTTGTTTGGGTGTTGTTGATTGTCTATGCTGACTCGACAATCGCCTCGATTGCAGTTGAATCGCTCTCTTAATCAGAATAGCTGTAGCTGTCGCAGAATTGGCGGGATTCCTTTTGCGGAATGATAGGGGTCTGCTAGGGTGAGGGTTCGAGTGCCGTTGTGGAGCCTGCTGTATGTCTGCTCTTGGGGATGGCCTGAACCAACTGCGCCAGTTGCTGGTGGAGCTGGAGGAACGATCCCTCGATCAGCCGATTGGCAGTGCCGAGGAGGTGTTGCAGGCCATTGAGCTAGCCACGGCTTTTGAGCTGTTTGAGGCGGAGAGCAGCGGTTTGCTGCTGCAGATTGTGGCCAATCTCTGGGATCGGGTACGGCAGCAGGATTTGTCTCCAGGGGAGATTCAGACGGTATCGGAGAAGTTGCGGGCGGTGGGCTATACCGATGCCGAAATTCAGGAGATCCTGGACTTGGAGCCGGAGGACTAGCCCCATTTCCCCCTCTAGGCTTGAACCATGCCCAGCTCCACCGGTGTAACACCCGCTTCCATCTGAGTGGTGGCGTCGTAGCAGGCCCCTCGCAGGTTGGCCAGCTTGAGTTTGCACTGGGCAAGAAGGGCTCCTCTCAAGTTGGCCCCGGTGAGATTGGCCCCTGCCAGGTCCGCTTGGCTGAGATCGGCTTCGCTCAAGTCCGCTTCGGCCAGGTTGGCCCCACGCAAGTTGGCTCCTTGCAATCGGGATCCCTGCAGCTTGGCTTTCTCTAGGTTGGCCAGCCGCAGGTTGGATCCCTGCAGATCCGCTTGGCTGAGGTCGGCGCCGCTCAGGTAGGCCCGCTCCAGGTTGGCAGAGGCCAGCTTTGCCTGGCGGAGAATGGATCCCCCCAAGTCGATCCCGGCCAAGTCGGCCCCGGCCAGATCAGCTCCGGCCAGTTGGCTGTTGCTGAAGTCCCGCTCACCGCTGCCGTAGCGTTGCAACAGGTCTGCTCCAGTTTCCACCATCGCTGTTTTCCACACCAGACGAATGGATCCTACCTAGGAATAGAAGGGCCGCCAAGAGCACGCTAGGATAGGCGCAAGCCGTTTTCCGGGATCCCCCCTTATGAGCTTGCCCCGTGTGCCCCGAACTCGACCTCGCCCCAAGCTGCGCTCGATCCCTCGCCGCCAAACCGAATCCGCCCTCTATGCCGAAATGCAGCAGCTCACTGTCGAAAAGCAGCGGCTCAACCAAGAGCTAGAGTTTATTCGAGAGCGGCAAGGGCAAATCCACGCGCGACTTCAGGAAATCGAGCAGGCCATGCAACACCTTCAGCAGGAGGCAAAAGCCTTTCGGGATCCCGCTCCTGCCTCTGAACCCGCCCAGCTCAGATCCCGCCCTTCCCGCTTCCCGCCCATGACCTTCGAGTATTGAGGGATCCTATAAATCTCAAAGAAGACCCAAGATTCAAAGCAGACCTAAGCAACAAGTCAGCTAGAAATCGCAGGAGCCCCGCACTGTACCCGTAGGGTCAGTGCCGGGAGGAATGCGAGGTTACAATAGAACTATGACCCAAGCCCTGACCGTATCCTGCAAGCTCAAGGTGTCCCAGTCGCAAGCCGCAAAGTTGGATGCGACAATGGATGCCTTTGTGCAGGCGTTGAACTGGGTCAACCAAAACAC